>JAQGPE010000749.1 GCA_028293225.1 Akkermansiaceae bacterium
TGATCGTGGTCTTGCGAGTGCGGTTGCGCTCGGTGCGGACTTTGGTCTGGCGGACGCGCTTCAGGGCGGACTTGTGATTGGCCATGGTGGGAAAAATCGGGACGGTTGGCGACCTGGGTCGCACGGGGGCGGCACTCTAGGGAAAGTGCCTACCCTGTCAAGCTTGTGTGTTTGACGGTTTTTAGATTTTCGCAACCCGCAGGAAGGTCGCGTCGGAGTGATGACGGGCATACTCCTGACCTTCCGCCGTTTCGGTGAGCGGGCCGCGGATCACTTTGACCTCGGCGCCTTCACCGACCCGGTTGTAGAGATCGACCACGTCCTTCATGCCCATGCGGATGCAACCGTAGGAGGCAGGAGTTCCGAGGCGCCACTCTTCCGGAGTGCCGTGGATGTAGACGCAACGCCCGAAGGTGTTGCTGTTCGTCGTATCCTTGCCGTGCAGCCACATGATCCGGCTGACGATGGCGTCACGGCCCGGAGCATTCGGCCTCACCACCTCGCCGGTGGCGTGGCGGCTTTTGAAAACCATTCCCGGAGGGGCGCCGTCGCCGATTTTCCGGGCAATTTCGAGATTCCCAAGCGGCGTGTAGTTGCTCCCGTACTGAGAGCCGATGCCGAACTTGGAGGTGGATACCGGGTAAGATTTGACAGCCTTCCCGTCCTTAACCAAGAGGATGCGCTGGTCGCGAACGCTCACGACCATCTTGCTGCTGGTATCTTTTGTGGTGCCGCAACTGCTCAAAAGCAGAGATGCGGGAAGTGCCAATGCGATTGCGAGGGCGGAATTCAGGATTCGCCTGGTCATGGGGTGCTTTAGGATTCCTTCGGGGAATTAACAGCAGTAGTTTCCGCGGCAGCGCGACCGGAGGGAAGCAGGCGCGCCAACGACGACAGCGACGTATAGAAGAATCCCACGGGAAAGGGAAGCAGAAGAATTGCCGAACTGAAACGATGGTCGGCGATGGCCTCGAGGACCACGAACAGGAAGAAGCAGCCGAAGAGCAGTTCCACCACCGGGGTGAGGGTCTTCATCGCCTTGTAGCTGCTCTTTTTCCAGTCGGCCTTGGCCATTTCGCCGATGCCGTATTTCGGCGTGCGGACGAAGCCGGTCTGGTGATTGAAGATCGCTTCGATCACGGCCTTGGCATTGTTGATCGACATTCCGATCCCCAGTGCCAGCAGCAGCGGCAGGTAAGGGATTTCACGCCACCAGCTGCCCGGGCGCAGCGCCTTCTGGGAAGTCAGGTAGAAGGCGATCACCGAAACGGTGGAGAAGAAGAAGATCGGGACGTTGACGATGTAGGTCGAAAACTTGCCGAAGTCCGGCTGGGCATGCTGATTCGGGTAAATCAGGAAGCACAGGCAGATGAGCATCAGGTAGGCGAAGTTCGACGTCAGGTGCGCCGTGGCTTCCATCTTGATGAAAAGCGGCACATCGCTGCGCCAGATGGCCGGCAGAACCTTTTTGCAGACCTGGATGGAGCCCTTGGTCCAGCGGTGCTGCTGGCTCTTGAAGCCGTCCATGTCGACCGGCAGCTCGGCCGGGGTCTCGACTTCGTTGAGGAAGATGAAGCGCCAGCCCTTCAGCTGGGCGCGGTAGCTGAGGTCCATGTCCTCCGTGAGCGTGTCGTGCTCCCAGCCGCCGGCGTCGGCGATGCAGGACTTGCGCCAGATGCCGGCGGTGCCGTTGAAGGTGAAGAAGCGGCCGCTGCGGTTGCGGGCGGTTTGCTCCAGCTCAAGGTGGCCGTCCAGGAACATGGCCTGCACGCGCGTCAGCACGTTGAAGGTCCGGTTCAGGTGACCCCAGCGGGTCTGGATCATGCCGATGTTGTCATCGGTGAAGTAGTGGATCGTCTTCTGGAGAACGTCGGGATTCGGCACGAAGTCCGCATCCAGAATGAAAAGCAGCTCGCCCTTGGCGAACTTGGTGCCGTGCTCCAGGGCGCCGGCCTTGTAACCGGTGCGGTCGGTGCGGTGGATGTGGTCGGCGTCGAAACCGCGGGCGCGCAGCGCGGCGGCGCCATCGCGGCAGATGGCGACGGTCTCGTCGGTGGAGTCGTCCAGGATCTGGATCTGCAGCTTGTCCCGCGGGTAGTCGATCGCGGAAACGGCCGCCAGCAGGCGGTCCACCACGTGCATCTCATTGAAAACCGGCAGCTGCACGGTCACCATCGGCAGCTCGGCGAAGAGCTCCTTCGGCACCGGCTTTTTGCGGGAATGCTTCAGATACAGGAAAACGATGACGAGCCGGTGGTAGCCGTACCCGGCCAAGCCGATGAGCACGATGATGTAGGATGCATACCAGAGCGGTGAAGTGAGATCCATGAGGCAGAAAGATGGGTCAGGAAGGAGGCAGAAATTCCATCATCGGGGCAGATGACTGACGGATATGGGCCCCGACGGGCCAGAGGCCAGCACGTTTGGGAGCCGCCGTCAAGTCCGGGAAGCCGGGCGATTTCCCGGAGCGTCCGGGGATTGCCGTTGCCGTCCCCCCGGTCCGGTGCCAGAATCCTGCTAGTGAGAAGGCTACGTCATCCGATCGCCGCGGCTTTCGCCGTTGCTGTTTTTTGTTTCAACGCCCGCGCCGAGGAGCCGTCCCAGCGTCCGGATATCCCGGCCGACCTGGTGGATGACCCGCACGTCCGCGAGGAACTGGCGATCAATGAGTTCACCGCGCCTTCCATCGCCAAGATCTTCGAATCCCTGCAGGCGCTGGCGCCCCTGCCGATGACCGACTTCCAGCGCGAAGTCCCGGCCCGCATGCCGCTGAACCGCGCCGACCTGTCCGTGGAGCTCGGTTTTCTGATCGCCGACGGCTTCCTGGTCGTTCAGGCTGGCGAGCTCGGCAAAGTGGAAAAGCTGGCCGCCGACCTGACCCGCTACGGCAAGGCCCTGGGCGCCGGGGAACGGGTCAACCGCCACGCTGCCAGCCTGCTGGAAAGCGCCCGCACCCAGAAGGTCGACCAGCTCAAGAAGGAGCTGGCCGCCACCCAGAAGGATGTCGAACTGGAACTGGTCAGCCTCCGCGACGCCGATCTGGCTCATCTGATTTCCCTCGGCGGCTGGATCCGGGCCCTGCAGGTCTCCTCCGCCGCCGTCGACAAGCAGTTCAGCGCCGAGCGGGCCAAAATCATCCTGCGCGAGGACATCGCCGACTATTATACCGAAATCATCGGTTCGCTCGACCCGCGGGTGGCCGAACGTCCGAACTTCGTTTCGATGCGTGAAATGCTTTCCGGCCTCCGCACGGAGATGGCGGGCGGCGACGAAGCGGCCACCAAGGAAAAGGTCGCGGAAATCACCAAGCAGGCGGGCAAGCTCGCTGAACTGGCGCTCAAGCTCCAAGCAGATCAATGATTGTGAAAAAAATTGCGGTTATCGGCCTCGGCATCATCGGCTCCCGGGCCGCGGCCCGGCTGGCGGACGGTCCTGAACTGGAGGTAAGCGTCTGGAATCGCACCCCCAAGGACTTGCCCGGAGAAAAAGCGACCCCGCAGGAAGCGGTCGCGGGCGCGGACATCATTTCCCTCTATCTGAAGGATGCGCCCGCGGTCCGGGAGATCGGCGCGCAGGTCATCGCCGCTGCCGCCAAGGGCGCCGTGGTGATGAACCACTCGACCATCGACCTGGCCACCACGCTGTGGCTGGGCGAGCAGTGCGCCGCCGCCGGCCTGGAATTCCTGGACGCCCCTTTCACCGGCAGCCGTGAGGCCGCCGCGAATGGCGCGCTGGTCTACTACGCCGCCGGGGATGAGACCCTGATCGAGTCCTGCACTTGGATCCTGCGTAAATCCGGCAAGGCGGTGATCCGCGCCGGGGCGGTGGGCAATGCCACCATCCTCAAGCTGGTCACCAACCTGATTTCCGCCTGCACCGTCCAGGCGCTGTCGGAATCGCTCGGCACCGCCACCCGCCACGGGATCCCGGCCGACAGCCTGATCGAGGCCGTCGCACTCAATGCCTGCGGTTCGCCGCTGGCCGCGATGAAGCTGCCGACCATGGCCGAGGGCAATTTCGAGACCCATTTCTCGCTGGAGAACATGCTGAAAGACAGCCGCTACGCCCTGGAGCTGGCCGAGCAGGCCGGCCTTGAGACGCCGGCGATCCGCACGGTGTCCCGGCGCATGGCGGAACTCTGCGACGCCGGACTCGGCGGCCAGGACTACTCCGCACTGGCTTCCCCGTATCTGCCCCAGGAAGCCTGACCCGATGAGTTCCGCCGCTGTCTGCCTGGCCACCGAAAAGCGAACCCTGCTGCACTTTCACGGGCCCGATGCCGAACGCTACCTGAATGGCCAGATGACCCAGGACGTGCGCAGTTGCGTCCCGGGCCAGGCCCTGACCTCCTGTGTCACCGACGCCAAGGGGAAGGTGCAGTTCTTCATCCGGATCTTCCGCAGCGGGGAGAGCCCCGATCTGTGGGTCGACGCGCCCTTCGCCGAGCGCGAAGAGCTGCACACCCGCCTGACCCGCTACCTGATCGCCGACGAGGTCGAAGTCGAAGACGAGTCGGAGAACTGGGAAATGACTCACTTGATCAACTCCGAAGCCCCTCCGCAGGGAGCGATGGTCCTGCACTCCGCCCGCATCGCCAGTGATGGCTTCGACGTTTGGAATCCCGCCGGCTCCCCTGCCCCCTCAGCGACCGTCCTGACTGACGACGCGGCGGAGGACTCACGCATCCGTCATCGCATTCCCGCCTGGGGCAAGGAAATCACCACCGGCCTGCTGGCCCCGGAGGCCGGGCTCGACCGCTCCGCCGTCTCCTATCGCAAGGGCTGCTACATCGGCCAGGAGGTCCTTTCCCGGATGAAGACCGCTGGCAAGCTGAACCGCCGCCTGGCGACCCTGCTGGTCAGTCCGTCCATGGCCGCCGGCGACGCCCTCGGGGCCGGCATCCTGACCAGCGTCAGCCCCCTGCCCGATCCGGAAACCGGCCTGCACCCAGCCCTCGGCTACCTGCACAAGAGCCAGTTCGAGCTCCAGGAAATCGAAGGCGCGCAGGTCCTCGGCTGGGCCTGAAGCGAGCGGTCATTTCGTCGTCCCTGCCGCCCAGCCGCGCCGGACCATCTCCTTCCAGTGGACACGCGCTTCCGTAGCGAGCGGCCCGGGATCCTCCTCCGACCATTTGGCCAGCGCAGCATCCAGAACCGGCTCCCGGAATTCCTTGGGTAAAGCCGACCAGGAAGCATCCAGCGCGGGAAAGCCGCGGGTCTCCAGCAGAACACTGGTGAGGTAGCTTTCACGCTGCCCCACCGCCACGGCGACATCGAGCAGAGCGGCATCCATCTTGCCATCGGCGTGGTCGGCCAGCGAACTGCCGATCCAGCCGCGAAGCTCTTCAGACAAGCCAGAGAGACGCTCCAAAGCGGCTGCCCGCGCGGGAGAATGCGATTGTCCAACCTCCACGCCCGCGATGCACAACTCGGAAGCATTGGAGCTATCGGCCCGGTCCAGAGCATTTCTGCTGACCACCCAATCCACTGCGGTGACTGGATCGCGGCGAACCCAGCCGCTCAGCAGGATGCGGCAAAGATTGATGTTTTCGGACGTCGCCAGAGCCGGGGCCTCCAGCGCACTCCGGAAGGCATAGTCCGCTGGGAAATCGGGCTTGGCTGAATAAGAAATACCCCGGGAGACAGAGGCTGCGACCTCGACCGTTCTCTCCGCTGAGATCCCACAGCTCGCCAGAATGAATGCCTCCCGCGCGAGGGGAGCCCAGGAATCGTAGAACCGGTCCCGGTGCTGTTGGAAAACCGCGTAGGCCGCCCAGGGATCTTTCTTCGCCAGCATTTCCAGGAACAACTGCGGGAGATAACCTCTCCGGTCCGCCTTTGCCTCGCCCTCACCGGACTCGAGAGAGATCTGGAGCGCGCGAATCCCCTGCCGGTCGAAAAGCTCGGCGACGATCGCCTGGGATGAGACGTCGTCCAAAGACCGGCCCGGTTCTCTTAGCAACTCCCATAGATCATCCGTCGGGCAGCGGGCCAATGTCCGGGCGAAAAGCATCGCCTCGTTTGGAGATGGCTCCAGTGCGCGCGATTCCGGAGCATGCCATGACGGAGGCGAGGACGCTGCATGCGGGACATCTTTCATTTCCTGCCGAGCCGCCAGTGACCACCCCAGCCAGCCCCCGAAAACGCAGCCGGCGAGTGTCACGATCATCTTGAGACGCGAGGTCATTTCCCTGCTCCGGGT
>JAQGPE010000752.1 GCA_028293225.1 Akkermansiaceae bacterium
TCCTCGCTCCGGGCCTCCTGTTCCAGATCTCCAGTCTCGCCCGTGCCGCCTATCTGACCATCGTCTCCAGCCAGCGCACCATCCTGCTGCTGTCGGTCAGCTCCGCGGTCGTCGTGACGATTCTGAATCTCCTCCTCGTGCCGAAGTTCGGCGTGGAAGGCGCGGCGATCTCCACCACGCTCGCCATCCTGTTCAACTGCGTCATCGCCAACTGGATCTTCCCGGCCACCCGCCTGGTGGCAAACATCCAGCTCAAGGCGCTCTTCGGCCGCTGATTTGAGATCGTCATGAGGAAGCTGATCAAACTCGCCAGGAAGCGGCTCTTCACCTGGATCGCCCGCCGCAGCGCCGGCCAGGGCCGTGAAAACATCACCGCCAACGGCTACACCAAGCTGACCCGCAAGACCCGCCTGGGTCGCAATGTCCACTTCAATGGCATGCGGATCAATGGCGACGGCAACGTGGTGATCGGCGACAACTTCCACTCGGGGGAGGAGTGCCTGTTCATCACCTCCATTCACAACTACGACACCGGCGACGCGATCCCCTACGATGACACCTACATCCACCGGGACATCACCATCGCCGACAATGTCTGGCTCGGTTCGCGGGTCATCGTGCTCGGCGGCGTGAGCATCGGCGAGGGCGCCATCATCCAGGCCGGGGCCGTGGTGACGAAAAGCGTGGAGGCCTTCGGCATCGCCGGGGGCAGTCCGGCCAAGGTCTTCAAGAAGAGAAACGAAGAGCACTACCTCCGCCTCAAGTCGGAGGGTAAGTTCCACTAGCCCGACATGAACGACCACGCTCTTTTCGTCGTCGCCTCGCCGCTCCAGGCGCTCAGCGCGAACGAAGCCCAGCACTTCTTCGGCGAGAATGCGGCCGTCTGCGATGTGATCATCATCCCCGGCAGCAGCGAACGCGCGACCAAGCAGATCCGGCGCACGCTGGAAGGCGCGCAGTGGCGCTCGGTGGAAGTCGCTCCGCCCATCGCCCGCTCCCTGGATCTGAAGCGCTGGAGTCAGACGGCTGACGACTATGTCCGCACGAGGGGCGCCCCCCGCGCCCTCTACCTCGGTGATTTTCGGAACATGCTCGGCATCCATGTGGCCCGGAAATACCGCCCGTCCCTGGTCCTGCTCGACGACGGCAGCGCCCTTCATCGTTTCGTCGCCGACCGCGATGGCCAGCACCGCACCACCGGCCAGACCAGCGCGAAAAAGCCGGCCTGGCTGGTCGGCCTGTTCCGCCGCCTGCGCTACGGCCTGTCCTTCGGCTCCCTGCCGGCGCTGAAGATCTTCACCATCTACGACCGCCTCAAGGCCCCGGCAGGGGACACCCTGGTGGCGAATCTTTTCACCCATCTGCGCAAGGCCCAGCCCATCGGCATCCGCCGCGATGACGAGGTCTTCGTGGTCGGCGGCTGCCTCGCCGAGCTGGGCGTCGTTTCGCTGGAATTCTACGAAGCCCAGATGGCCTGGATCGCCGCGCGCTCGCAGGGAAAGAAGGTCTCCTACATCCCTCACCGCCGCGAAGACCGCGCCCGCTACGAAAGCTACCAGGAGAAGTACGGCTTCAGCATTTTGGAAGTCGACGTCCCCATCGAGCTTCTCGTCCTCGAACAGGGCTGGGCGCCCGGCGAGGTCATCGGCTTCTACTCCACCGCGCTCGATACCCTGCACCTCATGACCGAGGACTGCGGCTCGAACATCGTGGCGTTGCGGATCCCCGACGACCGCATCGACACCCGCGAGGACGCCGGCTTCATCAGCGAGGTCTACCGCTACTTCGGCGGCTACCCGCGGCGCTTCGAAATCGTCGACCTCTCCTCGACCCCCGTGGCCGCTGCGAACTGAGGTCCCGCTTCCAGCCGAAATCCCCCACGCATCGATGCCGCAACGGAAAGCCATATTCGCCAGCGCCGCAGGACTTCAGAAGGGCCGCGACCTGGGCACCCATCAGCTGGCGCGGACCTTCGCCAGAAATGGCTGGGATGTTCTGTTGCTCGCGGCTCCCATCGCCGTCCAGCACCTGATCAGCCCTTCGCTGCGAACCTCGCTGGACCGCTACGCCGTCGCGCGGAAAGGACTCTATGAGGTGAAGTTCGACGGCGGCGTCCTCCGCGCCCTGACCCCCTTCGCCTTTGCCGCGCCGCATCCGAAGATCCCGGTGTTCAACTCGGAGTGGATGCTCGCGAACTGGTTTCACTCCAGCCTTCCTTCGCTCGCCGGGACCCTGGCGCGCCATGGCTTCGACCAGGCGGACCTGCTGCTTTCCGACACCGTTCTGTTTTCGCAGGTGCATCCGCATCTCCGGAATGTCGGCAAGTCGGTGTTCCGCGTGCACGACAACAACCGCGCCTGGGGCCGGGACTCGGAAGGCTACAAGCACGCCGAAAGCCAGCAGGCCATCACCGCCGATCTGGTGGTGCATTCCGCCGAGACGCTGGAGGAATACGCCAACTCCCTGGGCCCGGACGTGCATAGCCGTCTGCTCCGCAACGGGGTCGAGTATGACCTCTTCGCCAAAAGCGACCTCGCCCGGCAGGACGGCCCGCTGACGATTCTCTACATGGGCGAGATGTCGAAGCGCTTCGACTCCGATCTGATCATCAAATACGCCACGGAGAATCCAGAGGTCCGGTTCGTGCTGGCCGGAGCGCCGAACAAGCCGATCCAGGATTCCCTCGGCAGCCGCAGCAATGTCGACCTGCTCGGCGAAGTCGCCTACGCGGACCTCCCCGCGATTTTGCAGAAGTGCGACATTGGCATCATTCCTTTCTCGAAGTCCGCTCCCGCGGCGCTTATCAATGCGACCAATCCATTGAAGCTATACCAATACATGGCAAGCGGCCTCCCCGTGGTGGCGCTCGACTACCCCGGCCTGCCGGTCAAGGAGGCGCCCTGCTTCGTTTACGATGGCTACGACGGCTTCTGCCGCTCGATCGACCTCGCCGCCGCCTATGGCAAGCGCGAGAGCACCCGGCTGCTGGCGAAGACCTACGACTGGAACCACGGCTACCGGATCATTTGCGAGGGGGTGGGCTATGAGGTCTAGACGTGCCACTCCCCGTGCCCCGCGGCAGGGTCCTGAGGAGCGCCGGACGAATCTGCTTTCGGCCGCTTACGCGCCGGAGACCTACTTCGGCGTCGCGCATTTCTGCTTCTGGCTGCTGGTGATCGGCGCCGGCTGCGCGACCTTCGACTCCCGTCCGAACATCATCTTCGGCGTCAATTCCACTCTCCACGAGCTGATGGACGTGGTGTGGAAATTCTGTCTCTGGGTCGGCGTCGCCGGGCTCGGTCTCGTTCTCGGCGCAAAGCTTGTCAACAAGCTGATGGGCGTACGACCAGCCTCGCCGAAGGCCATCATCAACAGTGTCCACCTCCCGCCCAGCCCCCTCTTCAACTGGGTGCTCGCCGCCTGCATCCCCGTCATGGTCTTCGCGATCGTCAAGACCGGGGCGATCGAGCGCGACTCCTACATCATGGAGGACTCCCGCGGTGGCGGACTATTCAACGTGCTCTCCTACGTTATCCTGCTGATGCCTTCTCTTTGCGGCATCGCCTTCGTGCAAAATGGTCGCTCGCTCATCCTCTGCGGCA
>JAQGPE010000815.1 GCA_028293225.1 Akkermansiaceae bacterium
GCGTCAGCGGCTTCCTTATCCCCCCGCCCCATCCAGCGGTGGGCGAACAGAGCGGCCCCCTCGGTGGCACGCAGGAAATCCGACTCAAAAATGCGTTCAGGATCAATCATGGCTTCAATGTCACAGAAGCCGGAAAGCCGCGGAGTGCAAGGACCAACTAAGGAATCGTTTCTTGCCGCGGAATATCCAGCCCCTCAGCAGGCGCCTATTCCCGAATCAATCTTACTCCAATCGTCGGCACGTTTGACTCTTCATAGTCTTCCAACCCCGCAGCACGGCTTTGAATAAACCGATCCTCCGAACGATAGCCTGGCAATCTGACGGTCACCCGAAGCCCATCCGGTAATCGCTTGCCGACCGCAATCAATGTCAACGAGCGGTCGGGGCGAGTCTCCACCACCGAGGCCGACACCATGTCCTTGGTCCACGGTGAAAGCGCGACCCCGTCCCAGGAGAGTTTTGCATCCAGTGGCTCGGAAGTTTGCGCATCCACTACCGTAAAACGGGAATAGTAGAGGCTGGCATATTCCCCTCTGATCTTTGCCAACCGATAAATCTCATCCACGTCATTGCGGCGAATCGCGGGCACTGAAGCGGCGAAAGCCAGCGCAAGAATCAGCATGACGATCCCGGCAACTCGTCTGGTCTTCGACATCCGGACATGAAACCACGTGCTGCGGTTCGACACCATTCGATTCGGATCCATCATCGCTTCTTCATCATGTTTTCATACTTCCGTGCGGCAGCAAAAAGCCCCGCCGGATCGCTCCGGCAGGGCTTGAGGATGAAATCAATCTACTAAGAACTCAGTAGCGGTAGTGGTCGGCCTTGTAGGGGCCTTCCACCGGCACGCTGATGTAGTCGGCCTGGGCCGTGCTCAGGGTGGTGAGCTTGGCGCCGATCTTGGCCAGGTGCAGGCGGGCGACCTCTTCGTCGAGGTGCTTTGGCAGCACCTTCACTTCGCCGGCCTGGTAGACGTCCTTGTTCTTCCAGAGGTCGATCTGCGCGAGCGTCTGGTTGGTGAAGGAGTTGCTCATCACGAAGCTCGGGTGGCCGGTGGCGCAACCGAGGTTCACGAGGCGGCCTTCCGCCAGCATGTAAATGCTGTTGCCGGTCGGGAAGGTGTACTTGTCGACCTGTGGCTTGATGTTGGTGCGGACCACGCCGGCGGCGTTGTTCAGCTTGTCGATCTGGATCTCGTTGTCGAAGTGACCGATGTTACAGACGATCGCTTGGTCCTTCATCTTCTCCATGTGCTCCAGGCGGATGATGTCGAAGTTGCCGGTGGTGGTGACGTAGATGTCGCCCCAGCCGAGGGTGTCCTCGACGGTCAGGACGCGGTAGCCTTCCATGGCGGCCTGCAGGGCGCAGATCGGATCGACTTCCGTGACAACCACCTGGGCACCCTGGCCGCGGAGAGCCTGGGCGCAACCCTTGCCGACATCGCCGTAGCCGCAGACCACGCCGACCTTGCCGGAGATCATCACGTCGGTGGCGCGCTTGATGCCATCGACGAGGGATTCGCGGCAGCCGTAAAGGTTGTCGAACTTCGACTTGGTGACGGAGTCGTTCACATTGATGGCAGGGACCAGCAACGTGCCGGCCTTGGCCATCTGATAGAGGCGGTGAACGCCGGTGGTGGTCTCTTCCGAGACACCCTTCCAGTCTTTCACGATCTCGTGGAAAATGCCCGGCTTCTCGGCGTGGATGCTCTTGAGCAGGTCCTTGATGACCTTTTCCTCGTGGCTGCCGGACTCGCTGTTGACCCAGTCGGAACCGTTCTCCAGTTCGTAGCCCTTGTGAATAAGCAGGGTCGCGTCGCCACCGTCATCGACGATGAGCTCCGGACCCTTGCCTGCCGGATTGAGCAGCGCCTGCCAGGTACACCACCAATACTCTTCCAGGGTCTCGCCCTTCCAGGCGAAGACTGGGATGCCGGCAGCGGCGATCGCGGCGGCGGCGTGATCCTGGGTGGAGAAAATGTTACACGACACCCAGCGCACTTCGGCACCGAGATCGATCAGCGTCTCGATCAGCACGGCGGTCTGAATCGTCATGTGCAGCGAGCCCATGATGCGAACGCCCTGCAGCGGCTTCTCCGGGCCGTACTTGGCGCGGGTCGCCATCAGGCCGGGCATTTCATGCTCGGCGATTTCGATTTCCTTGCGGCCGAAGTCGGCCAGTCCGATGTCGAGAACCTTGTAGTCAGTGAAGCTCATAGAATGGATGGGTAAGTGGGCGGCCGGGTGAACAGGGCGGAGCAAGGATCACTGATTGAACCGATTTTCTGATTCACTGATTTTGAAATCCCAGGACCAAATCCCGGCCTTTCTGTCTTTAATCTGTAAATCAGTTAATCTGTGGAATCTGTGATCCTTGGCCGGATTCATCGCGGCGTGGGGAATGGGGTTTAAAATTACTTGGCTGCTTTTTTAAGGACCTCGGCCTTGTCGGTGCGCTCCCAGGTCAGGTCCTCGTCGGTCTTGCCGAAGTGGCCATAGTTGGTGGACTTCGAATAGATCGGGCGGAGCAGGTTGAGCTGCTTGATGATGTCGGCGGGCTTGAAGGAGAAGACCTTCTTGATGGCGGCGAGGATCACCTCGTCGGACTTGGTGCCGGTGCCGAAGGTGTCGATGTGGATGCTGACCGGCAGCGGGTGGCCGATCGCGTAGGCGAACTGAACTTCGCAATGGGTCGCCAGGCCGGCGGCCACCACGTTTTTCGCGACCCAGCGGCCCATGTAGGCAGCGGAGCGGTCAACCTTCGACGGATCCTTGCCGGAGAAAGCGCCACCGCCGTGACGGCCCCAGCCGCCGTAGGTGTCGACGATGATTTTACGGCCGGTGAGGCCGGAGTCGCCCTGCGGGCCGCCGATTACGAAATTACCGGTCGGGTTGATCAGGAACTCAGTGTCCTTCAAAAGCTCCTTTGGCAGAACCTTCTTGATCACCTGCTCGATGCAGAACTTTTCGATCTCGGCGTGCTCCACATTGGCGGCGTGTTGGGTGGAGATGACCACGTTGACGATGCGGACCGGCTTGCCGTCGTTGTATTCCACGGAGACCTGGGTCTTCGCGTCCGGGCGCAGCCACTTGGCCAGCTTGCCGGCCTTGCGGATGCGGGTCAGCTCGCGGCCCAGGCGGTGCGCGAACATGATTGGCGCGGGCATCAGCTCCGGTGTCTCGTTGCAGGCATAGCCGAACATGATGCCCTGGTCGCCGGCACCCTGCTCGGCGGTCTTCTTGCCCTTGGCCTTCTTGGCATCGACGCCCTGCGCGATGTCCGGGGACTGGCCGGTCAGGTAGTTGTTAATGAAGACCGTGTCGGCGTGGAAAATATCGTCGTTGTTGACGTAGCCGATCTCGCGGATGGCGGCGCGGATGATCTGTTCGTAGTCGATTTTCGCCTTGGTGGTGATTTCACCGGCGACGACGACCATGTTGGACTTCACCAGCGTTTCGCAGGCGACCCGGCTTTTGGGGTCCTGAGCCAGGCAGGCGTCCAGGATGGCGTCGGAAATGGTGTCGCAAACCTTGTCGGGATGGCCTTCGCCGACGGACTCGGAAGAGAAGATGTAGGTGCTCATGAGCGTCTGATTCGTATCGCCTCGATTTTTCGTATCGTCAAATCGTGATGGGTTGATGTAACAGGTCAGGCATGGCGTCAATGCTGAAATCCCTGAAGCTCCTGGCCGACCCCACGCGGTTGCGGCTGCTGCTGCTGCTGGAGGCGGAGGCGCTGAACGTGGCGGACCTGCAGGAACTGCTGGGGATGGGGCAAAGCCGGATCTCCACCCAGCTGTCCCAGCTGAAATCCGGCGGCTTGGTGACGGATGAACGCAGCGGAAAGCACAATTTCTACCGCTCGCAGATGAGCGCGGAACTGAGCGCTTTGGCGAAAGAAGCGTCCCGCGAGGTTGATGAGATCGAAGCCGATGCCTCCGCGCTGCGGCATCTCCAGAGCAAGCGCCGCGACAAAACGCGCGCCTACTTCGACGGGCTGGCTGGGAAATTCGGCAAGGACTACGTGCCCGGCCGTTCCTGGAAAGGCCTGGCCGAGGCTCTGCTAAAAGTCACCCA
>JAQGPE010000012.1 GCA_028293225.1 Akkermansiaceae bacterium
ACCGCCGGGCTCTACACCTTCGGCAAGAACTCCGACGACGGCGGCCGCCTGAAGATCGATGGCAATGTGGTCATCAATGACGACACCCCGCATTCTCCGACCGACTCCTTCGTCACGCTGAATCTCAGCGCCGGCCTCCATTCCTTCGAAATCCTGATGTTCGAAATCGGCGGCGGCGACGAACTGGAGTTCTTCGCCGCACCGGGAACCTACACCTCCTTCGACGCCGTCGCCTTCAAGCTGGTCGGCGATGTCGCGAACGGCGGCCTCGCCGCCAGCACCGTGCCCCCCGCCGCCGGCGGCTTGATCGGCACCAATCTCCAGTCGCAGATGGCCGCGGCCAACGGTGCCTATTTCCGCTTCACCTTCCCCGCCCCGCCCGCCGGCACCACCACGCTGTCGCTGATGACCCGTCACAATGACGGCTTCGCGGCCTGGCTCAACGGCACGCCCGTCGCCTCCGACCGCGCCCCCGCCTCCCCGGCCTGGGATTCTACAGCAACCTCCGTACGTCCCGATGCCGACAGCGTCCTGCGCAAGGGCTACAACCTCACCGCCCAACTCCCGAACCTGACCGCCACCGGCAACGTGCTGGCGATCCAGGGCCTGAAAGCCGGCGCCGCTGATACCTCCTTCCTGCTGGTGCCGGAAATCAGCGCCGCTTCGCTCGACCCCGCCCTGACCCGCGTCTTCTACCGCGATGGCAAAGCCACACCCGGCTACCTGAATGGACCGCCCAGCTCGCTCGGCACCGTCCAGACCCTGACCAACAGCGCCCAGCGCGGCTACTACACCAGCCCGGTCACGGTGACTCTAGCCACCCCGACCGATGGCGTCACGATCCGCTACACCATCGACGGCTCCACGCCCTCCACGACCAATGGCACGGTCTACACCGGCCCCATGACCCTCTCCAGCACCACCGTGCTGCGCACCATCGGCGTGAAGACCAACTGGGACTCCAGCCCGGTCGACACCCGCACCTACCTTTTCCCCGCCGATATCATCCACCAGTCGCCCGGCGGCGCGGCGCCTCCCGGCTGGCCGTCCACCAGCGGCACCGACCAGGTCCTCGACTTCGGCATGGACCCCAGCATCGTCAACAATGCCAACCCCGACCTGGGCGGTCCCGCCACGGTCAAGTCGGCGCTGCTTTCGCTCCCCGCCGTGTCGATCGTCACCGACCTGCCGAATCTCTTCGACATCAACGGTTCCCAGGGCATCTACGCGCACCCCGACGGCCACGGCCTGACCTGGGAGCGCCAAGCCTCCCTGGAGTGGATCAATCCGCCCGACGCGGTGAATCCGAACGGCCTCAGCCAGTTCCAGGTCAATGCCGGCCTGCGCATGCGCGGCGGCTATTCCCGCTCCGCCAACAATCCGAAGCACTCCTTCCGCTTCTTCTTCCGCGCCGACTACGGGGCTAGTAAGTTGAACTACCCGCTCTTCGGCCGCCGCGGCGCGCAGACCTTCGACAAGATCGACATCCGCACCGCTCAGAACTACTCGTGGTCCTTCGACGGCGACTCGCGCAACACCTTCCTGCGCGAGGAATCCTCCCGCCAGGCCATGCTCGACATGGGCAATCCCGGCTCCCACGTCCGCTACGCGCAGGTCTTCCTCAATGGCCAGTACTGGGGCCTCTACAATCTCGACGAGCGCACCGAGGCCGACTTCGCCGCCTCCTATGAAGGCGGCTCGGATGACGACTGGGACGTGGTGAAAAGCGACAGCGACAACGGCTACCAGACCTCCACCACCGACGGCAGCATCGCAGCCTGGCAGGACCTCTGGAACAAGAGCAAAGCCCACCGCGCCAGCCCGACCAACGCGAACTACTACAAGATGATGGGCCTGGCCGCCGATGGCGTGACGCCCACCGCTGACCCCGTCCTGCTCGATCCGAACAACCTGATCGACTACATGCTCCTGACCATGTGGACCGGCAACCAGGACGGCGCCACCTCCGCCTTCAACAACAACGAACGGGCCAACAACTGGTTCGGCAGCCGCCGCCGGGACGGCAACCCGCGCCAAGGCTTCCGCTTCTTCGTCCACGACTTCGAGCACAGCATGCTGGATCTGAATGCCAACCGCGCCGGCCCGTTCAACGTCTCCACGGAAACGGATTTCAATTTCTCCAACCCGATGTTCCTCCACCAGGACCTGACCTCGAACAAAGAGTACCTGATCAACTGGGCCGACCGCATCCAGAAGCACATGTTCGGCAACGGAGCCCTGACCGCCGCCGCCTGGCAGAACCGCATGAACCGCTTCGCCACCGTGGTCGACCAGTCGATCGCCGCGGAAAGCGCCCGCTGGGGCGACGCCAGGCACCAGCCCGCTTACACCCGCCAGGACTGGACCAATGCCCAGAATGATCTGCTGAACTACGTCGCGGCCCGTAATCCGATCGTGCTGAACCAGCTCCGCAGCGCCGGCCTCTACCCCGTCACCGACGCGCCCATCATTTCCCCGTCGAACCCCTACCAGGCCGACGGCGCGGAAGTCACTGTCAGCGGCCCCGGCACGCTCTACTACATGGCCGACGGCTCCGACCCCCGCGTCATCGGCGGCGGCGTGAAATCCGGAGCCCTGGTCTACACCCCCGGCACCACCCAGGAACCCGTCGTGCCATGGAACGCCAGCGGCTGGAAATACCTGGCCGACGGCTCCAACCAGGGTACGACCTGGCGCAGCGAAGCCTTCAACGACAGCGCCTGGGCCAGCGGCACCGCCGAACTCGGCTACGGCGACGGCGACGAAGCCACCGTCCTCCCGATCGTCGATGTCGACCCGGCCGCCGGCGTCCAGAAAGCCGCCACCTACTATTTCCGCAAGACTTTCGACCTCGCCAGCCTGGCCGGCATCAGCGGCGGCCGCCTGACCGTCGAGTACGACGACGCCTACACCGTCTACCTCAACGGCGTCCGCGTCGCCAGCAACCTGCCCGCGAACGCCGCCTACAACTACTACACCGGCTCGGCGATCGAGGACACCATCGCGGAAACCTCCATCGACCTCTCCTCCCTCCACGCCGGCACCAATACCCTCGCGGTCGAAATCCACCAGGCCAGCAACACCAGCACGGACGTCAGCATGAACTGCGCGCTGACCTTGTTCCGCACCACCAG
>JAQGPE010000022.1 GCA_028293225.1 Akkermansiaceae bacterium
CAGCCGCTTCCGGCGCCAGAAGTAATAGACGGTCCCGGCCAGGGCCAGCAACGCCAGAACCGCGTCGAGCAGCGCCTCTTGCAGCAGGGGATCGCCGATTCGGTGGACGAGCTTGTAATTCCGCTCCACCCCCGGCGGCGGCGTGTAGATATCGTACATAACCCGGCTCCAGCGGTGGACCTGCCAAGCCGAGGCCGCGGCGAAGAAGATGGCCGCGCTGGCCCAGAGCTGCATCACCAGCGTCGCGCGCCGCCATTTCCGGAGGAAGTCCTCCGCTGTCGAAGGTGGAGAGGATTCAGGGTTCATGGGGTGCGGAAAGGGAGCTGAGGTCCAGACTCGATCCGGGCCAGGCGGCGGCGGTCGCGGATCGCCAGAAGCCAGCGGATGAGGAACCCGAGCATGCCGGCCGCCCCGACCAACCCTACGAGTGAGCCGACGACCGGATAGATGAACGCTTCCCCATAGTGATCCCTCCATTGGCCGGCTGCCATGAGCGCCCGAGCCTTCCACCGGCCGAGCAGAAACCCTCCGCCCCAGAAAACGATGCCCACCATCGCCCAGCTCACTGCAATCCGGAAGCTGGCTTTCTCGTTCCGCAGGGCGCGGCGCATGGACTCGGAAGGTTCGGAATTCATCAGCGCGGCAATCTCTTAGAAGGCCCACCGATCGCTTCGAGATCCGGATGATCGGCGGGATATATGGCACGGCGGCGGTCCTTGATGGCTCCGATCCACCGGATGAGACTCGCCACGAAGCCAAAGGGACTGACGACCACCATCAGCATGCTGGCGATGACCAGGATTGCGAAGATCACACCCTTGAGTTCGACCAGCCAGGGTGCGCCCAGAGCCATCCATTGGCGACCGCTTCCCGATCCGGACCTGAATCCAAAAGAAACCCCGTAGGCGAAAGCAGCCCCGGCGACGCCCATCCCCAGCCACGTGCAGGTCTGTCCGAACTCGTGGCGCTCCCGCTGATAGGCGGCTGCCACCGTCCGGGCGATGTCCAGCCGCCGCATGTCGAGCTGCCGCGCCCGCCACTCCGGCGAGCCGGTGACATACTGCATTTTTTCGGCATCGGACATCTCCTCTAGATAACGCCGCAAAACGCTCTTTCCACAAGCAGGGAGAGCGAATCCTCACGCTCTCCCTTCGATGCCCGGGTTGATGGTCTTCAGAACTTGTAGTTCACGCCGGCGAGGATGGTCCGGCCGCTGCGGGTGTATTCGTGGCGGAGTTCTCCATCGGCGCTGAGTTCCGTCTCGCGGCGGCGCGTATCGGCCAGGTTGCGGATTTCGAGGAAGGCCTCCAGACCGGCGCCGAGCGGCTGGCGGATCGCCAGATTCGCCAGCCACTCCGGGGTGTAGCTCAGCGCGGTGCCGTCCGACTCGTGCCACTCGGTGGTATCGACGAAGTTGCCGGAGAGGGTGAAGCGGGTGCGGGTCCTCTCGATCTCGTAGTCGATGCCCACGTTGGCGATGAACTTCGGCTGTTCCTCAAAGGAGCTGCTACCTCCGCCATCGTACTTCAGGTGCGAGGTGTAGATCGACTGGTTCGCCCACAGCGCGATGCCGTGCAGGGCCTGAAAATGGGTCAGGGAAAAGTCGTAACGCTGGTCCAGCTCGATCCCCTTCAGGAAGCCGTCGCCGACATTGCGATACTGGTAGAGATCGTAGTCGGAGCTGCCGACCGGCGTGGTGCCGGTGCGGTCCTCCTGGATCACGTCGGAGATCTTCTTGTAAAAGACATTCGCCCCGAGGAACAGCGGCCCGGTCTTCCAGTCGACGCCGAGATCCGAGTTCCAGCTGCGGGCGGGATCGAGGTCCGGATTGCCGACGGTCACGATCTCCTCATCGTTGTCGATCTTCCGATACGGGCTCAGCTGGTCGAACTGCGGGCGGTTGACCGTGCGGGAAAAGGACAGGTGAAAGGCGAGGTCCTTCTTCGGCTCATAGAGCAGGTGCAGGGTCGGATTCCAGTCGGTGGTGGAGCGGGTGGACTCGCTGAAGCTGCCATCGTGGGAACGCAGCTTCACATACTCGGCGCGCAGGCCGGGCATGATGCTGAATTCATCGGTGAGCCAGATCTGGTCCTGCACGAAGCCTGCCAAGTAGTCCTCCGTCAGGTGATAGGTGTCGGAGGCGGTGGTCAGGTCGTCCACATTGCCGTCGTCATCGGTGACCTGCTCGTGGAGGTGGCTGTCGCGGACCTTGTTGCGATAGGCGGCGCCGATCTTGAGCTGCTGCTTCAGCGGCGTTTCGAGATCCAGCGTGGTCTTCGTCTGGACATCCCAGGTGACGTCCTCCTTGTATTCGCGCTGCAGTTCCTGCTCGTCGAATTTCAAGGAGCCGCCGCTTTCCTTGTAGCTGTCGGTACCGGTGTAGGGCGTGTGCTCGTAGGCTTTGTAGTAGCTCAGCAGCGTGTCCTGGCGGGCGCGGTCCGACCAGCGGTGCAGGCTGGAAGCGGTGAAGCCGGAGGTCTGCTTGCGGATCTCCTCGAAGTCCTGGTCGATGCTTTCGTCCTTGCCCGCCGCCTTGGTCAGATCGCGGGTGTCCTTGCGGCTGCGCTTGGAGCTGTCGAGCAGCAGGAACATCGGTTTGATGTGGAACTCACCGTCCTCGTAGAAAAAGCCGGCATCCAGGAAGGCGCTGTAGGACTCCAGCTCCTTGTGCTCCCGGCGCTGGCTGACCTTCGTGAGCTTGCCGTCCTCATAGGTGTAGGTGTCCTTGTTCTTCAGGAAGGGATCGAGCCCGTAGTCGACCGCGCCAAGCAGGCCGAACCACTCCAGCGGCCGGCCGCCGGCCATGGCGGAGACGTTCCACAGCGGATTCTGCCGGGCCCGCGCGCCGTAGCCCAGGCGCAGCTCGCCCTCGAACTTCTGCGGGATGGCGATGGTCTCCAGGTCGAGACGGCCGCCGATGCCGTCGCTCTCATACTCGGCGGAGGGATTGCGGATCACCCGGGCCTTCTGGAACAGGCCGGCGGGAAAGCGGTTGAGCTCAAACTGGCGCTCCTCACCCCCGTCGGGGATCTGCACGCCGCCGAGCTGCACCCGCGAATACGCGGTCGGCAGGCCGCGGAGCTGCAGGTTCTTGTTCTCATTGATGTCGCCGCCGAAGTAGACGCCGGGCGTGAATTTCAGCGAGTCGCCGAGCCGCAGCGCCGCCTGCTTTTTGAGGCCCTCGCGGTTGAGACCCACTTCCGGGACCGGCGACTGAATTCTCTCCTCCTCCAGGTCATCGGGCGTCTGGCCGGTCACGACCATCTTCTCCAACTCCGGCACCGGAGCGGGCTGCTCGGCCGCATGGGCGGCAAAGAATGGAGGAAGAAGGCAGGCGGTACAGGCCAGCAGCCGTGAGCGGCCGGACCAGGGAGATGAGGGGGAGGTGAACATGCTTGGACGAGGTACGGTATAAATAGTAATGAATAGGGTGGCCTACTTCACCGGCAGAGCCGCGCTTTTCAGCTCGCCGCCGGCGATGTCAGCCCACGAATAGAAATGGAAGGTCCGGTCGCTGGACATGGCCACGAACAGGCCGCCGGGGAACTTCGGCCCGAGGGGGACCGGGGTCAGGTCGCTGCCGTCGCTTTCCACGGTGGAGAGAGAGGCGACTTTCACCAGTTCGTGCGGCGCTTCACGGTTGAAGATCCGGAACGTATTGGCCTGCTGGTCGGAAACCAGGAGGTAGCCGGCCTTCCCATCGACCGGGTAGATGGCGATGCCCTCGCGGTCCTTGGTGAAGCCATCGGTACCGAAGACACTGCGCGGCTCCCCTGCCCCGGGCGCGTCCGGATCGGCGGCGTATTCGCGGATCCCGAAATGCTCGTCCGAGTAGTAAACCGAGCCCGCCGCCGCATCGACCGCGACGGCTTCGATCTCCTTCTTGCCGCTGAAAGCGCCGAACTTCCGGACCAGTGCCATCTTGACGAATCCCTGGCCGTCGTCCTCCAGACGGTACTGCCACAGGTAGCCCTCCGCCGGGCCGGATTTCCCGCTGACGATCGCAAAGGCGGCCTGGTCCCGCGGCCGCTGATAGAGCGCGATCCCCATCGGCGCCCGGGTGGTGTCGCCGTCGAAAACGATCAGGTCAACCCGCTCGAGGGGCTCCAGGTCCGGCAGGCGGAAGACGCGCAGGCGCTGCTTTTCCCGCTCCGTCAGCACGGCGATGTCCACCGCCTTGCCGCCGAGCGCGAAGCCGCGCAGGACGTCGACATTGTTGGGCCGTTTGAGACCGGTGACCTTGCGGACGATCCTGCCCGCCAGATCGAAGGCGTAGAGGCCGCCGTCGCTGTCCTTGTCGGTGCCGAGAATCAGGCTCTGCAGCGGGTCGGCCGCGTTGATCCAGATCGCCGGGTCATCGGTGTCGTGAGGGGTGGTCTCCGTGACCACCACCGGCTGGATTTTCTTCCCGCCCAGGTCTTCGCCGTGACCCGCCCAGAGGGTGGCCATCCAGATGATGGCGAGGGCGGAGCGGAAAGAGACCGGGCGGATCATCACAGGAGAGGGGGGGCTGGAACGACCGCCCGATGATGAGAAAACAATGAGAGACGCCTTTCCGTCACAAGGAAATAGCTCCCGGCTAGCGGCCCCTTGCGCTTTTTAGCGACCCCTGCCGGGAGGGGGGCCTTTCGGCTGGGGAGCGATCTCGAAATGACGGCGGCGATCACCCACCGCCTCCAGCCAGCGGATGCCGCTCCAGACCGTCCCGACTGCGGAACCGAAGAAGAGCACGAGCCCCCCTGCCGCAGCCACGTCGCCGAGAATGCCAGCTTCCCGCGACGGCGGCGGAGGAGGTGCTCCCACGCTGAGCCTTGGATAAGGCGGGCGATAGTGGTAATGATGGACCTGATAGATGAGTCCGTAGATCAGCCCCGCGAGGAGCACCGAAAAGACCGTCATGCAGAGGCAGGCCGACCAAAAAGCCCGCCGTTCTCTTTTGAACGCGGCCTCCCGTTTCGCGGCGATCAGGTTCTTCAGGTCCTCCACGAGGGCATCCTTGTCCTGCTCCCGGAAGGGATGTCGCATGCTCCGCGGCTTGGGACTGCTGCCTTCCTCCACTCCGACAGCTAGCCTTCCCCTGAGGAAGGAGCAAGGAACAAGCCCTCCCACCCGGCCCGGCGCGACGTTGGTCTGGACTCCCGCGCCGGATCGCGGAAACCTCCCGGCATGTCCGAATCCGCCGCCGCCCTGAAGTCCCTGCTGCTGAAAAAGTCCGTCCGCACCGGCACCTTCACCCTCGCCTCCGGCAAGGAAAGCGACCTCTACATCGACTGCCGCGTCACCGCGCTCGATCCCTTCGGCGCGCTGCTGATCGGCGAACTGGGCTGGGCCGCGGTCCGCGAAAAGATCCAGGCGGAAGGGCTGAAGATCGACTCGATCGGCGGCATGACCCTGGGCGCGGACCCGATTTCCCTGGCCGTCGGCATGGCCAGCGCGAAGAACCACCCGGACGAAGCGCTGCAGGTCTTCACCGTGCGCAAGGAGCCGAAAGGCCACGGCCGCGGCAAACAGATCGAAGGCAACTTCGCGGAAGGCCAGACCGTGATCGTCGTCGATGACGTGATCACCACCGGCGGCTCCACCCTGAAGGCGATCGAAGTGATCGAGCGCGACGGCGGCAAGGTCGCCTTTGCCCTGGTGCTGGTGGACCGCGAGGAAGGCGGCCGCCAGGCGATCGAGGCCCGCGGCATCCCGGTGCTGGCGCTTTACTCCCGCAGCACGCTACTGTGAGCCATGCCGATGATCTCCCGCCGCAAGATCAAGTATGACGTCTCCCCTCTCCTGCGGCAGTACCTGCACCGCTTCGACCGGCAGAAGGAGATCCCCCAGGTTTACACGGATCTGACCCGCTTCGCCGGGTCGATGCCGTATGAGGACCCGCAGGGCAAGGAAACGCTGTGGCTGACGGTCTTCTACACGCCGGAGCTGATCGAGGAGCTGCGGCCGAAGCTGACCCAGATCTACGCGGAGTTGAAGATCGGCGGGGAAAGCGATCACCACGAGCACCTCAGCGTCGACCGCATCGACTTCGGCGAGTTCGGGAATTCGCGGCCGTTCCGGATCCGGGTGACCAACCCCTACAATGACAACTCCGACTACTTCTACGTGAAGCAGGCGGACGCCTCCCGCATCTACGGCCTGGAGCTCGAGCACATCCTGTCGCCGAACCGGATCAACTACCTGGTCAATGGCAACACGCTGATCGAGGAGCACATCGCCGGCGTGCCGGGGGACGCCTTCCTGAGCAACCATCTGCCGCGGCCGGAATTGAACAAGGTCCGCATCGCCAAGGAGTTCACCAAGTTCAACGAGCGCTGCTTCATTCGCCTGCTCGGCGACATGCGCAGCGTCAACTACGTGGTCGATATCACCCCGGACTTCGAGGAGGTGCAGTACCGGGTGCGGCCGATCGACTTCGACCAGCAGAGCTACGAGCGGCGCGGCAAGACCTATCTGTCCTACCGCTTCGACTCGAACAAGGCGGTCACCAAGCTGGCCTTCGACGTCCTGAACCGGAAATCGATCGCGCAGTATGTGGCGGAGGAACACGCTCAGATGACCCGCCGCGCCAAGGTCGAGAGCCAGCGGCTGCGGGCGCTGCTGGGCATCATGCGCCGCGACGAACTGGCGCCGCTGGACCACGTCGCCTCGCTGGCCGCGGACCTGGAGAAATTCCACGGCACCGATTGCTTTCACGACTGCAAGACCATGGGCGAACTCACCGCCGCGCATGTCTCGCTGATGCTGGATTTGTGAGAGGGTGACACTATCGGACAAGTGCTGCCGGACGCCTGTCGAAGGTGGCTGATGCGTCCCGCTTCAGCACGAAAAGCTCACGACCGCAGGTCGCACTTCCTTTTCTGCTAATAAGAGAAAACGTCCCCTTTCTTCAATGATCCAGCAGCCTTCGGCTGTGAGCTTCCAGTGCTGAAGCGGGACGCATCAGCTACCTTCACGCGTAACTCTGCAGAGTCACAATCCCGAGTTCCTGACGCCGGCGGGTGCGCTCGGCAGCCGCCTTTCCAGCATAGCCGGAAGCACGGTGCGCCTGCAGCGGATCCGGAGCCAGTCCCCTCGCGGCGCGCCATGATTCCAAGGCAGCCGAGACGTCGGTGTTGAAGGCTTTTTTGAGGATCATCTCAGCGTCCACCACGTTACACTCCGCCTGCGCCCGGGCCAATGCCGGGAGGTCCACCAGCGCCGCCTTCGCATAAAGCTCCTGGGCGGTGCAGACCGTCTGGATCATCGCCTCGATCTTCGGCTTCAGGTTGTGCGACTGGTCGATCATGTACTCGATCTCCGGATACACGCCGCCATTCTCCCAGGCGTAGAGGTGGATCTCGTGGAAGATCCGGAAGATCTGGTAGGGGTCGATGGAACCGAGGGTTAGGTCGTCATCGGCATAGCGGCGGTCATTGAAATGGAAGCCGCCGAGCATGCCCTCATCCAGCAGCCAGGCGACGATCTGCTCGATGTTCTGCGACAGATAGTGGTGCCCTGTATCCACCAGCACCTTGGCCTGCGGACCGGTCTTCTTCGCGGTGAGAAAGGCCATGCCCCAGTCCGCCATGTCGGTCTGGTAGAAAGCGGGTTCGAAAGGCTTGTACTCGATGAGTAGTACCTGGCCCGGTGCGAGATGCGAATGAGTGGCCTCCAACACTTCCTCCAACCGCTTCTTGCGCGCGCGGATGCTGTCCTGGCCGGGGTAGTTGGTGCCATCCGCAATCCACAACGACACCGCCCGGCTGCCGGTGGCCTGGCCCAGCAGAACACTGTCGACCAGGTGCGCGGCCGCCTGTTCGCGGGCGGCGGGATCTGGGCTGGCGATCGAACCCCACTTGTAAATCTGGTCCTGGAACAGGGTCGGATTGATCGAGCCAATGGCGATGCCCAGCGCCTGCGCCTTGCGCACCACCTCCCCCGGATCGGTGCCCGGCGTGAAGTCCCACAGCACGTGCACGGCGATGGTTGGACAGCACCCGGTCAGGCGGTGCACATGCGAGGCATCGGCCAGCTTGTCATCGAGATCGATCGCCGCCGCAGGCTGATGGAACTTGCCGAAACGCGTGCCGGTGTCGGCGAAACCCCACGAGGGAATTTCGATGCGGAAGGCGTCGAGCGAGCGGTGGATGAGTTCCGTGGGTGAATCCATGGCGAGGCGCCAGCATGAGCGCTGCGAAAGGCGGGAGAAGCGGAAAGAGTGCGGGTGGCACTAGGACCTCTTCTTTTTCCGCACCGGAGTTTCCCCGGAGTCAGCTTTTGGCTTCTTCTTCACCACCGGACGGTCTTCATCTTCGTCCGTGGCGGGCTTCGGCTTCTTCTTCACCGCGGGACGGTCCTCATCTTCGTCCGTGGCGGGCTTCGGCTTCTTCTTCACCACCGGGCGGTCTTCATCCGCGTCCGCGGCAGGCTTCGGCTTCTTCTTCACTGCGGGACGGTCTTTCTCCTCTTCGGCAGGTGGGCCATTCTTCTTCGCCTGGGTCGCGGAATTCTTTTGATAAGCCTCTACTCTGGCCGGCTTCTCGACTTTCGTCTCATCCGGTTTCGCCTGGACCCTGCCATCGTTCTTCGCAAGGACCGGTGGCCGGGCGAGAGCCAGGGTAGCGGGTGGACCGTAGCCGAGGAAGTGGGCCTTCGAGCCCGCCACGGGAAGTTTGAAATCGAACACGCCGTAGCCGTCGCGGCGCTTGCCCCGGTAGCTGCGGCCGTCGCTGGCGCCCACCATCACCGCCAGACCATCGGATTTCTCATGGCCCAGAAACATCTGCACGTGGGAGACCGTGCCCTCGTCGCCGCCGGTCGTGCCCGACCAGAACAGCAGGTCGCCCGGCGTCAGCTTGTCGAAGGCGGGGTCGTCGAGGGAGGTCGCGGTCGACGGGACCTCCGTGAATTTGTTGGCGTCCTTCACCCACTCGCACTGATCCCGGGAAGTACGCGGCGGATCGATCTTCACCTGCTGCATGAGATAATACATGGAACCGGAGCAATCGAGGCCGCCATTCGACGGCTCCGCGCTGCCATAGGTATAGGTCAGCCACTGCTCACCTGCCGCGAGGTCCAGAGCCGCATCGATCAGTTTTTTACGGTTGGGATCGAGGGTCGCATACTCCCTCAGCTCCTCCGGCCGGATCGAGCCGGGCCGGATCGCTTCTTCCTTCTCCCCTCCCAGCACCGTGGCACAGGTCAGGGCGGTGAAAAGGAGCTGCCGGGGAATGATCACCCTTCACGCTAGCCCCGCTTCGAGGAGAATGCCAACGAAGAGTGTCTCTAACCGGCCGGGTGGATGATCGCCTCCCGCTCCTTGAGAATGTGGAGATACATCAGCCCGCCCCCACAGGCGAGAATGCCGAGAATGATGTACATCGCCCGCAGGTTGCTGCGGTCCAGGTTGCCGATCCAGTGGTCCACGATGGTCATCGACACCGCGCCGAGCAGGTAGAGCACAATCATGTAGCCCCAGGCCTTGTTCGCACCAACAGGCAGATTGAAGCCGCCGAGAAACCAGAAACCCGCGATCAAAAGGATCAGAACAGCGACTCTCAGCGGCGTGAACGTGAACTCGATGGCTCGTGGAATGATGCGGATCAGACGCCGGGCGTGAAGAGGATTTTCCCCTGCCGCTCCGGCGCATCGAGCCGGACCAGGGCCGCAGGAAATTCCGCCAGCGCATAGGTCGAGTCGACCGGGATGGCGAGGACTCCTTCCAACATGAGACTGGAGAGTTTCTGATAGACCGCCTGGACCTCGGCGGCGGGCGCGGTCTCCACCCAGCGGGTGATCCACAGGCCGCGGACCTGGATGTCGTCGAAGATCAGGGAACGCGCGGTGACCGTGACCGGGCGGCGGGCCATGGCCCCGTAGGTGATGTGGATCCCGCCGTGGCCGAGCCGCTTCAGCAGGCGCAGCGAGCTCTCCCCGCCCACACAGTTGAAGGCCAGCCGCGGCCGTTCTCCGCCGAAATCTTCCGGGATCTCATCGCTGTCGAGGAAGACCTCGTCGGCGCCGAGCGCCTTCAACTCACCGATCAGTTCGCCGCGACGTACGAGATTGATCGTACGAAGGCCGAGGTACTTCGCCAGCACGATGACGCAGCGCCCCACCGCGGAGTTGGCCGCATTCTGAATGACCCATGCACCCGCCGGCAGCTCCGCAAAGCCGGTCAGCAGCCGCCAGGCGGTGGCCGGATTGACCTTCAACATCGCCGCCTGGAGCGGATCGATGCCCGCCGGGATCCTGAAGAGATTGGCCGGATCCGCGATCGCCTGTGCAGCCCAGCTTCCCACCGGCCGCAAAGCCATCGCTAGATCGCCGGTCGCGAAATCCGGGGAGCGGCTTTCGATCACCTCGCCGCAGCCCTCCAGGCCCGCCACGCTGGGCAGCCCGGGGTGTCTTCCGTAGGTGCCCGCGATCAGATTCAAATCGGCCGGATTGACCGGCGCGGCGAGCATTTTCAGGCGCACCTGGCCGTCCGCAAGCGGCCCCTCCGGC
>JAQGPE010000150.1 GCA_028293225.1 Akkermansiaceae bacterium
CGACCGCAGCAGGTCCCTTTCCGCCGGGTCGATCCGCCACAGGCCGCTCGCAGCGGCCATTTCGATGAATGCCGTCGCGCCGCGCAGACCGTAGTCCGCAAAAACCGGGCGTCCGAGGGCATCCGCGCAAGCCACCGTTAGAACCTCGCCGCCGCCGTTCGACAGCATGGACGCGACGAAACCCTCCCCGCCATCGGCGATAGGGCAAAGGTCCGCGGCCCATGCCTCCGGAAGCCCCTGCCTGACGGCTTCGCAGGCCTCTTCCGCACCGAGCGAGCCCTTAAATTTGTCGCAGGCGATCACCACTCTCATGGAGTCATTAAATGTTCAGAAAGATAAATGTAAATCGCTCTCGGTATGTGTAATGACTGGTAAGCCTGAAACCAAGCAACAAGCGGCATTCCAGCGATTTTTCTACCCTGTTAGTCACCCCCGTGCGAGGAAGCCCCAGATGAACCACCAAGAACTGTTGGAAAGAATGAAACTATTGGTGAACGGGCTGTCGCCCGAGGTTCGCGAATCTCTTCAGCGGGCCTGGAACGATGATCTCCCCCAGGTCACCTCCGGGGAAGCCCAGATCAACAAGATGCAGAAGATCCTGGGCGAAATCGATCTCGCCCTGACCGCCGTCGGCGGCATGTATCACTACTACCGGCTGTCCCGGATTCCGGACGACCAGATCGACATCACCGTGCTGCAGCAGTTCGCCCGCGACTATCGCTACGAACAGGGTCTCGACCGCCTTGCCGGCGAAGGCACCCCGGGAGCTCAGGTCAACCGCCTGGCCCAGTCCTGGCTGGAACTCACGCGGAGCGCGGCGGCCTGACGGAAAGAGAAAGACACGGCCCATCGGTCCGGGAACCGCAGCGAGCATGACATCGTTCGGTTTCCGCAATAAAAAACGTTTCTTGAAAATCTGCGCGATTTTGAAGAAAATCCGCGAATCCCTTAGGGGAGCGAGTACCGGCCAGTTTCCGGGGGGGAACTTGCCGGTCCTTCGTCAGTCCCTGCGGGTGGCGTCCCCGCAGGGACACCTTCATTGTTAGAGGGATGCGCCCGCTTTCGACTTGCCCTTGATTGGCCGGATCTTTTAGAAAAATGGGTTGGATGCGGCCTGTTTGCCGTTCATCCCACAGCTGACCCCCGGCGGCGGTGAAACTGCGCTCCCTCTGGCGGTCTTCCTCCAACCGTCAGAGGGAAATCAGAGACCTCGACGAACGATCGCAGCATGCGCCACGCCAAATTGTAGTCGCATTGGACCGCTTCAACGCTTGCCGTCCGCCTTGATCGTGGCTAAAAGCTGCCCGCCGCAACAAGCCGGACAAAAGGAGGGGTGGCAGAGTGGTCTATCGCGTCGGTCTTGAAAACCGAAGTCGGGCAACTGACCGGGGGTTCGAATCCCTCCCCCTCCGCCATCTTTCAGGAGATGAACCCATCGAACCCATCAGTTAGCACGACGGTGGAAGAATCCTCTTGTTCGGCGGCTCGGGGTTGATGTTTTGCTCTCTCGGATACGACAAAGCGGTCCATTTTTGGCTGCTGAGCACTACTTCTCGTTCGCTTTGAGAAATTGGAACAATTAATCCAACTCGTTGCGGACAAGCTCAACTGGCTATCTGGAAATGTCTCGACCACGAGACTCCTGACCCAATATCTTCCACTCGTCGCAATCAGGATTGCGATGGTCGTTTTGAATCCTCCTCCGTATCCGATCCAACCCCTATGAAAACCGGGTATCTTCCTTTCCTCTCCACCGGCCTGATCGCCGCCCTGCTCGTGACCGCTTCCCGCGCTGCGGTCTATCCCTATGCCGAATATCACCTTGGCGAAGCAGGCAGTCTCAGCGGGATCGAGAAATGTCCGCAGGATAGCAGCGGCGCGAATCGCCACTTCTTCGACGGTAACTACGGTTCCTCCGGCAGCGCCGCGGCCATCATCAGCAACTCAACCTCGCCGGCCGCCATTGGTTCGACCGCCAGCCTGGACACCACTCCAATCGGAGATCAAAGCTGGGAGGGCTACTATACTTCCTACGCTACCAGCCTTCCGAAAAATAATTTCGCCTTCGGAATCTTCGTGCAATCACCGGGATATGGGACCCCCAACGGCTCCAGTATCTTCACGCTCGGCGAAGATGTTAACAGCTTCGAGATTGTTCTGGATAACGCCGGATGGCGGGCCAGGCCCTATTCCCAAACGGACTCCATCCCAGGGCTGCCTGGAACCTTCACCCCGAACACCTGGGTCCATCTTGCCGTCATCCGCACCGGCAACGTAAGCAGGTTCTACATTGATGGCGTGGACCAGGGAGGTTCCTTCACCACGGAGCCTGTGCATAATTATCCACTCCTGGCGCGGAATATAGGAGGTTCAAACAGCACTTTCAACGGCCTGATCGATGAAGCCCGGGTGGTAACCTTCACTGAGGGCGAAACCACCGCCAATGTCATCGCGGCGCTGCAAGCTGGAGTAATCCCCACGGCCTTCGTCAACGTTGGCAGCACTGCGGCCTACGCGAAGGCGAGCCTTTCTCCGTCGGAGCCATCGGTCTTCCGGATCGGTGGCGCGGTCCGGGATTCCGTGCGGATTCTCGATCCCGGCGGTCTGGGGGTCACGGGAACAGCGCCACAGAAGCATGTGATCCAGATTTCCCAGGAAGGCTTTTTCGCGGCGGGCCGCTATCCGCTGATCACCTACGCCGGTGCGATCGGGGGGCAGGGTTTCGCAGGGTTGGAACTTGCCGCCGTGCCCGGCCGGTTCACCGCATCGCTGGAGAACAACACCGCCAACTCGACGATCGATCTGGTCATCAGCGGTCCGGATGGCATCACCTGGACCGGTTCCGGCGGCAATGTCTGGGACCTGGCGAGTGCGAACAACTGGGTCCTGAACGGCACCAGCACGCCTGCGTCGTTCCTGAATCAGGACCACGTGTTTTTCAACGACGCCACAGCGGCCGCAGTCAATACGATCACGATCGCGGAGACCGTGTCGCCCGGCTCCTTTCTAGTCGATGCCAGCGAGAACTACACCTTCAGCGGCGCGGAAATCAGCGGGAGTACGGCTTTGACGAAGAGGGGCACGGGAACATTGACCCTGACCAATCCGAATACGAACACCGGCGCGGTCTCCATCAATGCCGGAACGCTGAGCGTGGGTGACGGCGGATCGAGCGGAAGCCTCGGCAGCGGAGAGATCTCTCTGAACGGCGGCCAACTGGTGGTGAACCGCAGTGGCGCCGACCTGAGTCTGCCGAATCTGATCAAGGGGAGCGGCGCCATCCAGAAGCTCGGCACGGGCCGCTTGATCCTGGGACCTTCCGCCCCCTCCTACTACTTCAACGGACCCGTAACGATCGCCGCGGGAGAGGTCGTTGCGGGCGGCGACAATTGCTTCAGCCTGTCCACCGGCGTCACGATCGCCGCGGGAGGCGCTTTCGATGTCTCAGGATTTGCATCCGTCAATAAAATCACCATCAGCGGCGGCGGCAATGGCGGGGGTGCGATCAAGAACAACAGCGGGACCGCAAACCTCCGCGCGCTGACCGGAGGAGTTGTTCTCGCCGGCGATGCGGGCGTGGGCGGCAACACCGACTGGGGGATGAGCAACCGCTCCGACGGCTATCCCTTCCGTCCTTATGTGTCCGGCGATTTCAAGCTCACCAAGGTGGGTAATGGTACGATCGCCTTTGATGAGACTGACATCAGCGTCAAGCATATCGTCATCGAAAGTGGCAGACTCCTGGCCGACACCGGCACCGCGATCTCCAATAGTCCTGCGGGCACGATCACGATCAACGGCGGCTCCCTCGACTTCGGGCAGAACTACTTCTTTCCCATCAGCTGCGCCAAGCCGATTGTCCTCAATGGTGGGACCCTCTCCGCCAATGGCGGACCCTACGTCGATATTCTGATC
>JAQGPE010000187.1 GCA_028293225.1 Akkermansiaceae bacterium
GGCCGGGTCCCGCGACCCGGCCGTTTCACGGAAATCCCCAAAAATCAGGCGCCCGGCTTGGCTTCCAGATCGAGGCGGATCACCACTTCGTCGCGGATCAGGTCGTCCGTCTTGCCGCCATAGACGATCCCGAAATCCTTGCGGTTGATGTTGAACTCGGAGGCGATCTTCACGGTGTCGCCCGTCTGGCTCACCGTCGCCGGGAAGCTGAGGTTCTTGGTCACGCCGTGGATGGTGAAGTTGCCGGCCACGGTGTACTTCGTGTCGGAGTCCTTCTTGATCTCCGTCACGTCAAAGGTGCTCTGCGGGAACTTCTCGACGTCGAAGAAATCAGCCGACTGGAGATGGCCCGTGAGCTTCTCGGTGTCGGTGAAGATGGTCTTCATGTCGATCGTGACCTTGTGGTCGTTGCCGACCGGCACGCCGTTCTTGACGGTGAAGTAACCGGTCACTCCCTTGAACCCGCCATCGTGGTGGCCGGTCACCTTCGAGCCGGTGAAGCCGACATTCGAGGCGGAGGTGAAGGTATACTTGGTGCCGTCAGCGGTGTCGGTGGTCTTGGCGACCGAGTCTCCGACTTTGGCCTTGGTGGTCTTGTCGGCGGGATTTTCACAGGCGACCAGCATCAGGGCGGCGATGGCGGCTGGGAAGACGAGGTAGTCGATTTTCATAGGTCAGTGTTGTTGGAACTTTTTGGGGAGAGGGATGTGGATCAATTCACAGATTCAGAGCAGGTCAAACAGAAGAGCTTCGACAGGCTGCTGGCCGGTCGCACGGATCACGATGTCTCCGGCGTCATCGCTTGAGATCGCATCGCCCGGATTTATTCCGATTCCGTTTAGCGCCGCGTTGCCACGGACGAGGTGAAACCAGACGCCCCGGCCCTCTTGAGCGTGGTGCGTGATTTCAGTGCCGGGCTGGAGTTTCACCCGCCAAACATCCACGTCCTGGGCGATCGTCGCCGAGCCGTCGCGGCCGTCGGCGGAAATCACCAGCACCTTCGCTTCATGCTCCTGGCCCGCGCCTGGAGTCCACTCGGTGTAGCGGGGATCCAGGCCGCGCTGGCGCGGCAGGACCCAGATCTGCAGGAAATGGGCGGTCTCCGTGGCGGAAGGATTGAACTCGGAGTGGCTCACCCCCGATCCCGCGCTCATCAGTTGGATCTGGCCGGGGCGCAGCACCCGCGAGTTGCCCATGCTGTCCTGGTGGGCCAGCTCGCCCTCCAGCACATAGGAGAAGATTTCCATGTCGCGGTGCCCGTGGGTGGGGAAGCCGCCGCCCGGAGCGACGCGGTCGTCGTTGATCACCCGCAGCGAGCGGAAGCCCATCTGGGCCGGGTCGTAGTAGTCGCCAAAGGAAAAGCTGAAACGGCTGTTGAGCCAGCCGTGGTCGGCATGACCGCGTTCGTCCGAGCGGCGGACAGACAGGGTGGCGTTCGTTTTCATGCCCCCATCCTGCCAGAAAATCCGCCCGCGGCTAATGCCCCCTCCGCAGGCTGAGCATGCATTCGGGTCATTGGCCTGTAGTCAGCCGGGAAAAGGCCTGCTAGGGAATCTCCATGGAGTTGCGGCAATTGCAGTTGTTCTTGGCGGCCGCGGATGAGGGCAGCATCACCGCGGCGGCAAAGAAGATGCACCTCACCCAGCCCGCCCTCAGCCGCCAGATCAAATCGCTGGAGGAGGAGCTCGGCGTCGACCTTTTCACCCGCGGCGCCCACTCCGTGACCCTGACCCCCGCCGGCGGGATCCTGCGCGCCGAAGCCGCCAAGGTCCTGCGCTTCTGCGAGGCGATGATCGAAAAGGTCCGCACCGAGGCCGCCGGAGAGCCGCTCCGGGTCGCCTACGCCCCCACTCTGACGCGGGACTATCTCTCCATCGCGATCGAGCGCTTCACCCAGTTTCACCCGAAAATCCGCATCAGCCTCTTCGACACCAGTTCCGTGGAAATGCAGGACGGGCTCGCCGCCGGAAATTTCGACGTGATCCTCGGCGTCCCCTGCGGGCTGGAGTCCATCCGCTGGACCCATCTCCGCGAATACGGCTGGCGGCTGCTGGTCCCGGCCGGTCACGAACTGGCGGGCAGGGAAGAGATCCGCGCCCAGGATCTCGACGGCGTCCGGCTGGTGATCCTCGGCCGCGAGGCCTACCCGGACTATTGGCAGTCCGTCACCCAGTTCTTCAAGGCCCGCGGCCTGCAGGCCAAGATCGGGGGCGAAGCCGACGGCGCCTCCAGCCTGGAAGCCGCCGTCGAAGCCGGCATGGGCGTGGCCATCATCGGGGAAAATTCCAGCTACGGCACCCACAGCAGCCGCATCCTGGTGAAGAAATTGAGCGACGTGCCGGAGCGGATCGCCGTCGCCGCGGGAGTTTCCGGAAATCGTGACACTTCGCCGAAGGTCCTGGCGTTCATCGAGGAACTGCGCCGGGCGGCGATGGAAGGAATCACCGCTTAGCCGCGCAAAGAGGAATTTTTTCGCCATTCTGGCACGGGCAATGTAGTAAATGCATTGTGAATGCCGGAAAAATCCAATCGCTGAAGGAGCGGGGATTTGCGGTGGTCGCGACTCTGGTCGTGATGACCCTGCTGGCCCTGACCGTCGTTGGATTGGTCAGTCTTTCCGCCATCCAGCTGCGCCTGTCCGGCCCGATGCTTGACCAGGTCCGGGCCAAGGCGAATGCCCGCATGGCCCTGGTGCAGGCAATCGGCCAGCTTCAAAAAACCCTCGGCCCCGACCGGCGGGTCTCGGCTCCGGCGGAAATCCTGGGGGACGACATCGCCCAGCCGCACTGGACCGGCGTCTGGAAAAGCAAACCGCCCACCGGCGACGACTGGCTCACCCGCGACGATCTGGACGGCGGTCTGCGCGACTCGCGCGGCGGCGACAAACGCAACCCGGCCGCCAGCACGGTGGCCTGGCTGGTCAGTGGTGAAGGCGCCCCGGCTGCCGGCCCCACCGGCGCCACCATCGAGCTCCTCGGTGCGGAGAAATCCGGCAACAAGCCGGTCCAGGTCCAGACCATCCCCGTCGCCGGCGAGGCCAAAAAGGCCTCCGGCCACTTCGCCTGGTGGACCGGCGACCTCGGCATCCGCGCCAACGTCGCCGTGCCGGACGCCCACGCCGGAGATGCCATCCAGCCCGATGCGCCCGATCAGAATGCCTACGCCCGCATTCTCGCCTCCCAGCGCATCGACGAGTCGGTCGTGGCCGGCGCGAAGGAGGTGCCGGAAGCGTCCCGCCCCCTGCTGGCCAGCGACGGAACCCTGGCCGCGGGAGTCAAGGACCGCCCCTGGGCGGATTCGCACTACCTCGATTTCACCAGCTCATCAGCCGGCGTGCTGGTGGACGTCAATCATGGCGGCCTCAAGAAAGACCTCACCGCCTATCTGGAAAGTGACGGAACCATCGCTGCCAAAGGCGGCCAGAAAGGCCTGAGCGACGAGGATCTGCTGGCCGGAAACGAACCTGGCGGGTCGGACAGCGGCCGCTACGCAAAGACCGGGCCCCGCTTCGGCCTGCTGCGCAAATGGGCCCGCGCCAACATTCCTTTCTCCGGCTCGGAAATCCCCGCCGTTCTCCCGGAAACCGTTCCCGGCGACAAGGCCGAAAGCCAGAAGCTCGCGCTGTCCAACGAGGTTCCCGTCAAAATGGAGGGCAACCGCATCCCCTCCCTGCAACCGGTTCTGGTCGAGGCCACCAACTACACCCAGATTAGTACTTACTCTATCGGCCCGGCGACCTTCCAGTTGAGGACCATGCTCTACCCGCGCGTGGTGCTGTGGAACCCCTACAACGTGAACCTGCAGACGCAGCGCTCGGTCATCGTGATCCAGGGCAACGGCCGCCAGGAGATGTGGACCGAAAGCCGCGGCCCGGGCAACACCGTCATGCAGCAGCAGTGGCTGAATTTCGAAGGCGGCCGCAGCACCTCCTTCAATCTCTTCGGCGATCGCGCCAACGACCCCGGCTACAACGATCCCTACATCGGCTCCTACTACTTCTCGATTCCCGCCACCAAATTCGAGCCCGGGGAATGCCTCGTGTTCTCTCCTGCCAAGGCAGCGGAATACGACGGCCTCAGCGCCTACCGGCCCGGCCGCTACAATCTCGCGGCCAACGAACTCAGCTGCAAGGTCAGCCCCGACCCCTCCCGCACCTACTACGTTTCCGCGAGCGACATCGACGGTGGCTTCAATTTCGTGCCCATTTCCTTCTGGTACTCCCCGACTCCGGCCTGGTCGACCGGCGGCCGCAACGGCGTCGAAAACCAGGGCGACGACA
>JAQGPE010000178.1 GCA_028293225.1 Akkermansiaceae bacterium
CCTTCAACACCAGTTCGCCGGATCCGGGAATCCCAAGCGCCAGATCGAGCCCGCCGACCAGCAGCAGGGCATTACCCAGACCGTCGACCGTCACGCTGCCGGTCGGGTCGACCTTCAGACCGCCTGAGCCTTCGACCAGCCAGACCGAGCCGTGGCCCATGATGTCGCCGGTCACGTTCATGCCGTAAACCGCGCCACCACCGGAAGTACCGGCATCGAAGATCAGCAGGTCCCCGCCGGCCGTGAAGTCGCCGATGGTCACGATCTGGTTGCCGTCGTTGAAGAGGATCGTGCGACCCTGGGTGTCGCCGCTCAGCTCGCCGACCACGATCTTCGAGCCGGTCTTCTGCAGGATGTTGCCGGCCGCCTTGAGATTGAGCTTCGTGGCGTTGAGCACATCGCCGAGCGAGATGGCTCCGGCGGAGTCGAGCGCCAGATTGTGGAGTTGCGCGGCGATCGATTTAAAATCGAGCGACCCCGCCTTGAGCGTGGCGTCAGCTCCGAGCGTCACGTCGTCGTTATAGAGCTGGGCGCCGGTGGTGGTGATCGAGCCGCCGTCGATCTGGGTGGTGCCCGGGGCGTCGGTGGTCAGGCTGACCAAAGCCGTGCCGGAGCCGACCGCGCCGCCGAAGCGGGTGTCGATCGCATTCACGACCACCGCGGAGGAGCCGTCGAGCCTGGCGCCGAAGTTCACGCCCGCGCCGGTGAAGAGAGTCGCCGGACCGCTGAGAACCACGTCATCCCCGTAGGTCTGGTTGCCTGTTGTGTGAACTCCCGGGCCCTGAATCAGCGTGCTGCCTGTCGCATCGGTCGTCAGGCTGGTCAGCGCCGTGGTGCCGCCAACCGTCCCGCCGAAGGTCGTGGTGGTCGCATTGACCGTGGTGTCCGAAGCCCCGTCGAGCGTGCTGCCGAAGGTCACCGCCGCGCCATTGAAGACGCTGGTCGCGCTGCCGAGCGTCACGGCGTCGTGGTAGGTCTGGGAACCGGTGGTCGAAACCAGGCCGCCGACGGTCGTGGTGCCGGCCGCGTCGGTGGTCAGGCTGGTTAGTGCTGTTGAACCGCCGACCGCTCCGCTGAACAGAGTCGTGACCGCATTGATCGTCGTGGCGGAGGCGCCATCGAGCGTCGCCGCGAAGGTGATCGCGCTGCCGGTGAAGACGGAGACCGGTGCGCCGAGAGTGACCGTGTCGCCATAGACCTGCACGCCGCTGGTGGTGATGCCGCCGCCGTTGACGGCCGTGGTGCCGCCCGCATCCGTGGTCAGGCTGGCAAGGGCGACATTGCCGCCGGCCGCACCGGAAAAGGTGGTCGCACCCGCGGAGTTGACCGTCAGCCCAAAGCCGCCGTCCACCGCGCCGCCGAACCGGGCGCTGCCGCCGGTGATCGTCGCATTCGAAACCAGAACCACATCCTGGCTAAAGAGGATGTCCCCCGCCGCCGTGCTGCCGGTGGTGAGGTCCGACGCCAGGGTGATGGGGCCGATGCCGGAGTTCAGGGAAATCGCATCACCGGTGGTGGTGATGCCGGTGACGCCGTCGACCGTGCCGACGGTGTAGCCGAGGCTGTTGGTGAAGCTCAGCGAGCCGTCCAGATTTGCCGCCAGTGTGCCGACATTGTTGCCGGCGTTCAGCAGGGTGAACGAACCTCCCGCCGTGCTGCCGAGCCGCAGGCCCGCTGCGCGGATCGAGCCGGTCAGATTGGTGGCCACGCCATGGTTGGTGAAGGCCACCGCCGCCAGATTCAGGCCGCCGCCATCCGCGCCGGAGATGAAGTCGGTGATATCGCCGCCCGCCGCGAAATCGAAGACGTCGACCGCGCTGCCGCCGGAGCGCAACTGCGAGAACTGATTGAAGCCGACGCCCAGCAGCGAACCGGCGTTGGTGCCGGTGATCGACCAGGTATCCGCGACCGCCGTGCCCATGATGGTGTTGGTCCCGCCCGCGCCGTCGACCGAGTCGATGTTCGAGAAGGCGATGCCCAGGCCATTGCCGGCGCGGCTGCCGGTGACGGTGAAGAGGTCGTCGCCGGAGGTCAGGGTGATCGAGTTCGTGCCAGTGGAGCCATCGACGATCTCGATGTTGGCAAGCGCGATGCCCGCAGTGGTTGCGGCTCCGGTACCGGTGACGGTCAGGCTGTCATTGCCCGCCGTCAGCACCACCGTGTCGCTGCCACCGAGCGCATCGACCTGGGTGAGGTTGGTGAAGTTCAGTGCCCCGAAAACCCCCGTGCCGCTGCCGGTGACCGTGAAGAGATCGTTGCCGCCCGTCAGCGTGAGCAGGGCCGTGCTGACGGTCTCGAAATTCGACTCGGTGACCCCTGCGACCGTGTTGGTGGCGCCGTCGAAAGCGCCCGCGGTGCTGTTCACCAGCGTGTCGCTGCCGGCCATGCCGTCCACCTGGGTGAGGCTGATGAAGTTCAGCGCGCCAAAGGTGCCGGTGTTCGAACCAGTGACGGTGAACAGATCGTCTCCGATCGTCAGGTTCAGCCTGGCGGTGTCGATGATCTCGAAGTTCGTCTGGGTCACACCCGCGACCGAATTGGTGGAGCCTTCGAAAGCCAGCGCGGTGCCGTTGACCAGCGTGTCGCTGCCACCCGCGCCATCGACCCGATCGAGATTCGTGAAGGCCACGCCGCTGCCGGTTCCGGCCCGCGTGCCGGTGACGGTGAAGGAATCGTTTCCGCCAGTGAGGACCGTGGTATTCACCCCCGCCAGTCCGTCGACGGAGCTGAGGCCCGTGTAATTGAGGCCCGCGAAAGTGCCGGTCCCCGCGCCGGTCAGGGCGAAGGAATCATCCCCGGCGGTCAGGTTCAGCAGAGCGGTGTTGACTGTCTCGAAGTTCGTCTCCGTCACCCCGCTGACCGAAAGCGTGGCGGCCTCGAAAGCGAGCGCCGTGCCGTTCACCAGCGTGTCGCTTCCGGCCAGGCCATCGACCTGGGTGAGGTTGGTGAAGTTCAGACCGCCAAAGGTTCCGGCATTCGCCCCGGTCACGGTGAAGAGGTCGTCGCCAGTGGTCAGGTTGAGCAGCGCCGTGCTGACAGTCTCGAAGTTGGTCTGAGTGATGCCCGAGACCGAGTTGGCTGCGCCGTCGTAAGCCAGGGCCGTGCCGTTGACCAGAAGATCGGCGCCGCCAAGGCCGTCCACGCTGGTGACACCCGTGAAATTCGTCGCCAGGTAGGTGCCGCTGTTGGCACCAGTGACGGTGAAAGTATCAGCCCCGCCAGTCAGCGCCAGCAGTGCGGTATTGACCGTCTCGAAGCCCGCCGCGGTGACTCCCGCCGCGGAGTTCGTCCCCGCATTGTAAACCGTCCCACTGTTGTTGACGAAGAGGTCGCTACCGCCGAGGGCATCCACGCTGGTCAGACCCGTGTAGCTCAGGCCCGCGAAGGTCCCGGTGCCCGCTCCGGTCAGAGCGAAGGAATCGTCTCCCCCGGTCAGATTCAGCAGCGCGGTGTTCACCGTCTGGAAGTTCGTTTCCGTCACCCCGTTGACCGAGAGGGTCGAGGCTTCGAAGGCCAGGACCGTGCCGTTGACCAGGGTATTGCTCCCCGCCAGGCCGTCGACCTGGGTGAGGTTGGTGAAGTTCAGCGTCCCAAAGGTGCCGGCATTCAATCCGGTCACCGTGAAGAGATCGTCGCCCGCGGTGAGATTGAGCAGGGCGGTGCTGACGGTCTCGAAGTTGGTCCCGGTGATCCCCGCGACCGAGGTCGTGGCGCCGTCGAAGGCCAGCGCGGTGCTGTTGACCAGCGTATCGGTTCCGCCCAAGCCATCGACATCGGTGACCCCGCTGTAGCTGGTGCCGAGGAAGGTTCCAGTGCCCGCCCCCGTGACGGTGAAGAGATCGTTGCCGCCGGTCAGGGAGATCAGGGCGCTCTGGACATTCTCGAAATTCGCCGCCGTGATTCCCGCGACCGAGGTCGTTCCGCCGTTGAAGGCCAGTCCGCTGTTGTTGACCAGCGTGTCGGTTCCGGCAAGACCGTCCACGGTGGTGAGACCGGTGAAATTCTGCGCGCCAAAGGTTCCCGCGCCAGCGCCGGTGACCGTGAAAAGATCATCGCCGCCGGTGAGATTGAGCAGTGCGGTGTTGATCGTTTCGAAGCCCGTCACCGAAACTCCGGCAACGCTGCTGGTGGCTCCGTCAAAAGCGCCGGCGGTGTTGTTGTTCGCGACGCTCCCTGCGCCTGCGCCGATCGCCGAATCCAGATTGGTGAAAGCAATTCCGCTGGCCGTACCGGCCCGGGTACCGGTGACCGAGAAGACGTCCCCGGGGCTGAATACATGCACGGAATTGGTCCCCCCGAGTCCATCGACATGAGTCACTCCATAATAGTTGACTCCCGCCATGCTGCTGGAAGTGCCACCATAAACCTCGTAGTCATCATCTCCCGCGGTCAGTGTCAGGAACGATGTGACGATCTTGTCAAAGCTGGTCTCGCTCACGCCGCCAGCCGACTGGGTGGCCGCCGAGAAGGCGCCGCCGGACTGATTGATAAAAATATCGTTCCCGGCAAGACCGTCGACGTGGGTCAGGCCGGTGTAGTTTATACCGAGGAAGGTGGAGGTCCCCGGTCCGTCGATGATGATCAGATCGTCGCTCGTAGTGAGATCGAGCAGCGCGGTGTTGACGGTTTCGAAATGACTGACTGCGACTCCGGAAACGCTGTTGGTCGCAGCGCTGAATGCACCCGCGGTCAGGTTCGAAAGCGCATCGTTCCCGCCCAGGCCGTCGACCGTACTCAGCCCGGTATAGGCCTGGCCGCTGAAGGTGCCGGCATTCGCACCGGTTACGGAGAAGGCGTCATCGCCCGTCGAGAGATTCAGCAGGCTGGTTTGGACGGTGGTGAAATTCACGGCCGAAACCCCGCCAACCGCCACCGCTACGCCGTCGAAAGCCGTTCCGGTGGAGTTGATCAGGATGTCGCTGCCGCCGCCCCCGGCGACCTTATCCAGATCCGTGAACGCAATGCCCAGGCCGGAGCCGGTCCTCGTTCCGGTGACCGTAAAAGAGTCGTTGCCCGCGGTCAGCACCACTTCGTTGGTCCCGCCCAGGCTGTTGACCGTCGTCAGGCCGGTGAAGTTCTGGCCGGAGAAAGTGCCCGCATTCGCGCCGGTCACGATGAAGACGTCATCCGTCCCGCTCAGATTGAGTTCCGCAGTCTGGATGGTCGCAAAGCCGATGACCTCCACCCCGGCAACCGTGTCGGTCGGGGCGTCGTAGGCCGCACCGCTGGTGTTGACCAGCGAGTCGAGGCCGCCGTTGCCATCGATTGAGTGGATGGAGGAAAACGAAATTCCGCTGCCTGAGCCGGCATTGGCGCCAGTGACGGTGAAAGTTTCATCGCCCCCGGTCAGCACCACCGCGTTCGTGCCGCCCAGTCCGTCGACGTTCGTCACGTTGCTGACGGTCACGGAGCCGAAAGAGATCGCGTTGGCGGCGGTGACATTCACCGTGTCGTTGCCGCTGGTCAGGTTGACCGTGTTGGCTCCGCCCGCCAGATCGATCGCGATGTTGTTCGCCGGAGTGGTCGTGAACGCGACCGTGTCGTCGCCGGCCCCGCCGGTGGCCGTGGCGCCCAGCGCCGAGAGCACCGATCCTCCGGCGCCGAAAGTGAGCACGCCTCCTTCGGACTGGCCGAAATTCAGCGAGACGGCCCCGAGGGTGGCGATGCTGTCATTGACCGTAATGTCGTTGCCGGCCGAAAGGGTGATGGCCCCGGCGACCACGCTGGAAATGCCCGCATCGACCTTGATGTCGTGCCCGGCGGTCAGATTGATGCCGCCGGTCAGGGTGTTGGTGATCGCGCCGCTGACGAGGATGTCGTGACCGGCATCCAGCGTCAGGCTGAAGAGGCTGGCATAGGCCAGCGGGTCGGCAACGGTGATGTCGGTGGTGGCGGCCAGCGTCAGATTGCTGGTGAGCAGCAGCCCGGCTACCGCGCCGGTGGTGATCACGCTGTTGGCGCCGGGGAAATCGAGCGTCGCGCTGTCGAGATCCGCAGCCGTGGCGATATCGTTGTTGGTTCCGTCGCCGGCGATGTCCGGGTTGCTGGCCTGGATCGTGATGTTGGCCGGGTCCAGCAACAGGCTGCCCTTCTCTCCCGAAGCCGAGGTGAGGTCGGCGTCGCCGCGGAAGTCGAGATACTCCTTGCCGGAAACTTCGGCGCTTCCTCCTGCTCCATGGCCCGCGCCCTTGGCGCTGATCGAGCCTTGGTAGGAGGTCGCACCGTCCGACCAGACGACCACCTGGCCGCCCTTGCCGTTTTCGGTGGCGTCGGCCTTGATGGTCGCGCCTTTCTCGACGCGGGTGGCCTTGGAGTTGGCGATGGAGGCGTCCTTGCCGTGCAGGCCGCCACCGATCTTCACCGTGCCGCCCGCCTTGGGGCCGCTGGCGTCAATGGTCGAGCTGGCTTTCACATCGACGGTGCGGCCGCTCAGGGCCACGTCGCCACCCTTGTCGCCCTTCACCGCCTTGATCGCCCCGGAATGAACCACGCTGCCTTCGGTGCCGGCATTCAGATAAACCCCGCCGCCGGGGCGGATCTGGATGTTGTTCACCCCTGTTCCGCCGGTATTCATGGCGTACTGGTAGGGGTTGCCGCCGTTGTGATGGAGATCGTCCTGGATCGCCTTGATCGTCCCGGAATTCACCACCTTATCGCCGCGGGAAGAGGACTTCACCTCGACATAGACATGCTCGTCGGAGGCCTTGCGCAGCACGATTTCCCCGCCTGCGGCGAGACCGGCGTTGCCGTTATGCGCCTCGATACTCCCGGCGTTGGTAACGTTCCTTCCCAATAGAAAGACATCGCCTTCGCGGGCCAGAATAGCACCCTTGTTAACAATCGACGCTTCCGAAGCACCGGAGAAAACCAGATTGCCATTGGCGACAAAGGCGTCGTTGGACGTATTCAGCGTGGAACCGATGAAACCGTGGGTGTCGATGATGCCGGTGTTCCCGACCAGGATGCCGTTCTCGTTGATCAGCGCGACCTTCCCGTTGGAAATCAGGGTGCCGAGGAGTTCGGAAGGCATCGTGCCGACCACCCGGTTCAGCGTTGCGGCATTCGCGCCGGGCTGCAGGATCTGGGTCAGCTGGTTGGCGCCGATCGAGAAACTATCCCAGTTGATGACCGTTTTCGTCGAGCCAGTGACCACGCTGAGGATATCCCCGTCCTGGGTGATCGTTGCGGAACCCACCGTCACATTTCCACCGGCCGGATTGGCCGAAGAAGTCTGAAAAATGGCTGTTAGTACAAGGAATGCACCGGAAATCGGTAATACTTCTTTCATCGCGGGAAGGGTAGGAGGAGGCTCTATCCGCTAATAAAGTCCGCCCCGCCTATAACGCATTCGGGCCTGTCCAGTCGAGAAAATATTACGTGGATTCCCTAGCAATGCCTGAGATTTCCCGGCTTGCATACGCTCCCGGAAACGGCTTGCCCCGCCCCCGCCGATGTGGCAACAAGCTCCGGCGAAACACCCATGTCGTCGGCCGTTTCAAAAATCCTCCCCATGGCCGGTTTCGGTCTTCTGGGCCTGCTTCCCGCCATGGCGGGAACCTGGCTGTGGACCCGCCACGGGGTGGAAGCAGAGGCGGCAAAAGCCCGCCGGGATGCCCAGGCTGGTGAAGCCGTGATGCGCCTGTCCGCCGGAAATTTGAGCGCCACCCTGCAGTTTCAGAACGCTGTGCGCGATGCCGAGCTGAAGACCGCCACCGCCTTTCTCAGCAGCCGCCAGCAAGCGGAAAGCGGGAAGAACGCCGGGGAAAATGAGCGCCTCGCCGCCGAGAAAAAGGCCGCCGATGAGGTCGAGGAAACGCTGACAGTGATGGCCGCCAGGATGCCCGCCTACAGCGCCGAAGCCGGCTTCCTGAAGGACGAGGCGCGCACCGCCGCCAAGCTGGCCGACGCGACCTGGCCCGCATTGAAAACGACCGCCGAGGCACTGCAGACCCGCCTGTCCGCGCCGGTGCAGCAAAAGGATCTTCCGGCCCTGGAATCGGATGTGAAGGGCTTCGAACAGAAGCTCGCCCCGGGCGTGCTACCGGAGCCCCAGGAGTGGGAACAGGAGGCGAAATCGCTACTGGAGGACTGGCACCGCAAGGTGACCGGAGCATGAGCGGTGCGCTGAAGATCCTGCTCGGCGTCTCGGCCGTGGGCGTTCTCGGAGCCGCCTCGCTAGCTGGCGCTTTCATGCTCGGCTCGGGAACGGGCGGAGTGGCGGATCCTTCCACCGCAGAGGCAACGCTGCCACCGCTGAGCAGCATCGACGCGCCGCAGCTCAACCAGGCCTGGACCTCCCTGCGGAGTTCCGGCAGCGCCTTGGCCAATGAGAGCGCCGCTGTCGCCGCCCGCTGGAAGACCTTCACTGCGAACCTGCGGAAAATCTATCCCGAGGCTCCGGAAGCGACCGATTCCGTCTCGGCGAATGCCGCGCTCCAGCAGGCCAGTTCCTGGCTGGCCGAGCGCAGTAAGGCGGCCAACCAATCGCGCAGCGCCGGCACCGACCAGGCCCGCGATGCGGTGCTGTCCGAAATCGCCGCGCTGCGCACCGACCTGGAAAGCCTGCGCCGCTACCGCGACTCGCCGCTTTCCGCGAAGCTGAAGTCGCTGCTCATCCTGGGCGGCAATCGCAGCGCTCCGAAGGGCATCGATCTGGTCTGGATCCCCGATCGCAGCAAGGGCTCTGCCGGCGGCTTCTGGGCGGCGAAGAGGGAAACCTCCCTGGCCCAATACAAGGATGTCGCCGGCCGCGAGCCCGCCAGCGCTTTCCGCAAGCCCACCGGCGGCAGCGGCGGTGGTGGCGCCAGCGATGCCGACATCGACCGCCAGATCCAGGAGGCCCGCACCAAGTTCCTGGCCAATGCGCCCGCCGCCAACCGCGAGTCGGCCGCCCTGGCCTTCGACGACCGCATGGCCCCGAAACTGCGCGCGCAGTACAAGGCCGCCGCCGAACAGCGCGCCCAGCAGGCCGCCTCCGGCTATGAGAAATTCCCCGCCGACCTGGCGAACATGACCGAGAAGGACGACAGCCAGCCCTTCCTGAGCAAGCTCCAGCAGAGCGATCTACCTGGCAGCGCCTGGCAGTACCGCCTGCCGACCCGCGAGGAGTGGGCGCTGCTCCAGGGCAAGGTCGACGGCATCGGCACGCCGGACCTGAGCGAGTGGCTGGCCGACTCCAGCGCGGCGGTGGATCGCAACTGGAAGGCCGAGCAGGCCACCTCGCCGCCCGCTCCGGGCACGGTCGGCTTCCGCGTGGTCCTGGCCGGACAGTCGCCCTGATTTCCCCTCCTCCTCCGCACCTCTCCCATGATCCCACCGGCGCCCTCCTCCTCCTGCCCCGATCCAGCCTCCGCGTTTTCCGGAAATGCTTCCATCTTGATGACGACGCCCCGCAGGCGTTAGAAGTCGCTTCAATCGAATCGTCGCTTCCGACTGACTCACCCGCGGGATGGAATTTTTACTGCACAACGAGGAGGGCATCCAGTTCCCACCGATCCGTCCGGCGTTCACGGAAGGAGAGTTGTTTTTCGACCGCTTCCGCGCGCTGACCCCGCGCGATGCGAAAGACAGCATCATCGGCGAGGGCGGCACCGGCCTGATCCACCTGGTGCGGGACGAGCTGATGGACCGCGTGGTGGCGCTGAAGCTGCCGCACGAGAGCATCCTGCGCGACCCGAGCGCGCGCTTCGACGTGATCCGGGAAACGCGCCAGGCGATCGAGCTGACCCACCCGCACATCGTCCGCATCCACGACTTTCACGAAGGCCGCCAGGGCTGGGGCATCTCGATGCAGTATGTCCGCGGCAAGAACCTGGACGAATGGCGGCACGAAGGGCGCGCGGGCAACCGCCGCGGCATCGTCCCCTACGCGGTCGAGCGGATCGAGGGCTGGGTGGTGCAGCTTTGCGACGCGCTGATCTACGCGCATGAGGACGCGCGGATGGTGCACCGCGACATCAAGCCGAAGAACCTGATGCTGGAGCGCCGCGACGACGGCCACGAGAAGCTGCTCCTGACCGACTTCGGCATCACCCAGAAGCTGCGCCTGCACACCATGATGCTGTCGCGCGTGCAACCGGGCACCAACGACAAGAACACCATGGGCACCCTGCCCTACATGCCCTGGGAGCAGATCCAGGGCTCGCCGGCCTCCGCGCTGGACGACGTGTATGCGGTGGGCGCGACCATTTACGAACTGCTGACCGGCCGCCCGCCTTTCTATGAAGGCGGCTATGAGCAGATCCGCGTGCAGATCGAAAAGGTGGTGCCGCCGAGCATGGCCCAGCGGCTGCGCGACTTCGACCTGCCGGATCACGGCATCCCGCGGGCGTGGGAAGACACGGTGGCGGCGTGTTTGGCGAAGAAAGCGGAGGACCGGCCGCAAAGCGTGCGGGAAATCGTGGCGCGGCTCGGCCTGACTTCGAATGCCGTCGGCGCGCCGGTGGCAGCGGTCGCGGCGATCGGCGGGCCGGAGCTGGATGCGCTGCATCTGGATCTCCAACAACGCACGGAGGAAATCGAGGCGCTGCGGATCGAGGTCACGCAGAGCCGGACGCAAGTCGATGCCCTGGCCGCCGAGGCGGCGCAGAGCCGCAGTCAGGCCGAAGCGCTGGCGGCGGAAGCCGCGCAGAGCCGGGCCCAGTTCGAAGCGGCCCAGGCGGCGCTGGAACAGAGCCAGGCCGAGATTGCCCATCTGCAAGGGACGCTGGAGCAATCCGGCGGCCGGATCGGCGAACTGGAGCAGGCCATCGCGGGTCATCAGGCCGCCCTCGGCGATGCCGGGGGCAGAACCGCTGCGCTCGATGCCGAACTGGGCGAGCTGAAGCAGTCGCTGGCTCTGGTGCAGGCGGAAAGCGTCCGCTGGAAGGAATCCTACGAATCCCTCGAACAGGGCCTGGAAGGCGAGCAGCAGGAGATGCTCTCACGGCTGCAGACTGACGTCGGCGAAAAGGATCGCCAGCTTTCCGAAGCCCGCGGCCACCACGAACAGCTTCAGAAAAACCTGGCGGCGCTGGAACTCCAGCACGCCCAGGAACAGCAGCAGCGCGCCTCTTTGGAAGCCAGCCTGCTCGCCGCTCAACAGGCCGCGGGCGCCAGTGCCGCCGAGATCGAGCAGCGCTTCCAGGCGGAGATCGAGGGCTTGAAGCAGGCCGTTGCCACCGCTCAACAGCAGGCTCTCAGCGAGCAGCAGACCGCTGCGGCCCGCATCCAGGAGGCCGGGCAGGCTGCCCAGGTGCAGATCCAGCAGGCGGCACAGGTCAATCAACAGGCTCTCCAGCAGGCTGAGGCGGTCGCGCATCAGCAGGTCGAGGAAGCCCGCGCCGCGGCGCAGAGAGCGACCGCCGAGGCGGAGCAGATCGCCCGCAAGAACGCCGAGCAGGCGATGGCCGAGGCGCGCACGAAATCCGAAGCTGCGCAGAAGGAGGCCGCCCGCTCGACCGAGGAGGCCCGCAAGGCGACGGCCGCCGCCGATGAAGCGAAGCGTGAACTCAATAGCATGAAGGACCGCCAGACGGCCCCGCTGATGCCCCTGCTCTACGTGCTGCTCGGCGCCTTGGTCGTCGGAGGCGGACTCGGCGTCGGACTCGGCAAGCTTGGCGGAAAATCCGCTGTCGAGGCAGCTCACGCGCTGAACCTTTCTCCCTACTCTTCGTCGATTCCCGAGCAGGCCGGCTCGGCCGGAGCCCCGGTCACGGCGGGTCTGTTCCGGAGTTATCTTTCCGATCAGAAAATCTCGTCCGCCGATGGCGCGAAGATCGTGCCGGGCCTCGACTCGCTGGATGATGCCGCACCCGTCACCGGGGTGACCTGGTGGGTGGCGGAAAACTTCTGCGCCTGGCTCGGCAGCCGTGAGCTCAGCGATGCAGATCGCACGAAAGGCCGCCATTTCCGCATCGCCACCGCCGCGGAAATCACCAAGTCGAACCGCGGCGCCGACGCTCCGGCCGAGTGGACTTCCGATCCGGGCGACTCGAACGACAGTCCCGCCGGAGCCCGGAAAATCATCACCCGCGACGCCAAGGCCGATGGCAGTTGGCAAATGCCTTCTCTCGGAGCCGCACCGGGAGGAGCGAAACTGGCCTTCCGGGTGAGCCTGGCCGGATGAACCCACGATCCCGGCCTGCTTTCTGCTCCGGCACGATTCGTTCCTTGACGGCCCGGCGACTCGCATGGCCGGATAAGACAGCCTCCTCACTCCAACGATCTCCATCCTTCCTTCCACTGTCATGAGCTTTAAATGGGACAACCTGCAGCCGATCAGCCTCGACCGCACCCGCGAGGATTTCTCCGGTCCGGACAGCCTCGCCACCCGCGGCAACAATACCCAGGACCAGGTCGATCGCCTGACGCTCGCCTGCCAGGCGATGTGGGAAATCATCCGCGATCGCATCGGCGTGACCGAGCAGGAATTGCAGGCGAAGATCACCGAGATCGACGCCCGCGACGGCGCCATCGATGGCAAGATCGGCTACGAAGTGGTCGACTGTCCGGAGTGCGGCCAGAAGACCAGCACCCGCCGCTCCCGCTGCGTGTTCTGCGGCTGCGCCGTCCACCTCGGCCACACCTTCAAGGCCTGACGCTGCTTTGCTGATTATACCTAATCCACCCTCGCCCCCGTGGTCCGTTTCATCGCGGTCGTGGGTGGCAGCGGTTCCGGCAAGAGCTGGCTGGCCGACCGCATCCGCGCTGCCTATGGCGCTGCCGCTGGCCATCTGTCGCTGGATGATTTTTATCGCGATCTCGGCCACCTAACGCCGGAGCAACGTGCGGTCGTCAATTTCGACGATCCTGCTTCCATCGACTGGGACGCTCTGCGCGCGGTGATGCTGGCTTTGGAAAGCGGCGGCGCTGCCGGGCTTCCTGCCTACGATTTCGCGACGCATACCCGCAAGCCGCGGGGCCAGCCCTTCCCCTTCCGCCCGGTCATCGTGGTGGAGGGCCTGTGGCTCCTGCATCCGGAGTGGCTGCGGGAAAAGTTCACCCACTCGCTCTTCGTCGACTGCCCGGAGTCTCTGCGCCTCCAGCGAAGGATTGATCGTGACGTCGCCAGCCGCGGCCGCACCGAAGCCTCCGTCCGCGAGCAGTTCGCCGCTCACGTCGAACCGATGCACGCGCTCTATGTTCAGCCGCAGCGTGAGTGGTCGCAAGATGTGATCGAGTCGCCGGCCGACGAGGAAACGATCACGAAGCTACTAGAGTCCTGGGAGATCGGGAAAGCTTAATGCCGGACCGGTGGCACCTGACGCCTGTCGAAAGTGGCTGATGCGTCCCGCTTCAGCACTGAGAGCTTACAGCCGCAGGCTGCTGGATCTTTTGGAAGACGGGTGGATTGCTCCTCACTCAAGGAAGAAGAAGTGCGACCTGCGGTCGTGAGCCTTTCGTGCTGAAGCGGGACGCATCAGCCACTTTCGACAGGCGCGTCGCGACACCTCATCACGATCCTCACGCCCCCACCTCAGGATCGAAATCCTTCGGCGCGCGCACCACTCGATCAATCGCCAGTTTGCTGACGATGTTCCCGCCGCTGCTCCGGCCTTTGATCGCGACCTCCGCGAAGTGGAACGTCTTGCTGACGTTGCGCAGCTTCAGGTGCGACGGCTTGATGTGCACCACCAGGATCTGCTCGGCGCTTTCCTTGTCCGACTTGTGCACGGCGAAGTAAAAGATCCGGCTGCCGGGCGTGCCCTTGGTCAGGTCGTATTCCTTGTCACGGGTGACGCCACCAATCCGGAAGCGCTTGGCCAGCAGCGGCCCCTCTTTGCCGTCGCGATAGATCAGCGAGTAAACCAGGTCCTCGTCCTTGCGCAGCACGGCGACGCGCAGCGGCTTCGGCCCGACGAAGAACTTGTCGGCGATCTTCACCACCCGGACCTTGCCGTCCTGGCCGAAGATCACCACGTCATCGAGCGTGGAGCACTTCTCCAGCGCTTCTTCCTTCTTCAGACCCCAGCCCGCAAAGCCGTTCTTGGCATCGAGGTAGAGCGTCTCGGTCGCGAGGATGACCTGGGTGCGATCCACCCGGTCAAAGGTGGCGATCTCGGTCTTCCGCTCACGGCCCTTGCCATACTTCTTCTTCAACTCCTCGTACCACCGGATGGTGTACTTCGTGAGCTGCTTGAGGTTCCGCTCGGCTTCGTCGATGTCCTTCTCCAGCGACTTGATTTCCTCGTCGGCCTTGAAGGAGTCGAACTTGGAAATGCGCTTGATCTTGATCTCGGTCAGGCGGACCAGATCCTCCTCGGTCACCTCGCGGCGCAGGAGTTTCTTGAAGGGCTTCAAGCCGTCGTCGATCGCCTTGAGCACGCCTTCCCAGGTCGTCTGCTCTTCGATGTCGCGGTAGATGCGGTTCTCAATGAAAATCTTCTCCAGCGAGCTGAAGTGCCACTTCTCGTGCAGTTCGCCGAGACGGATCTCCAGCTCCAGGCCGAGCAGTTCCTTCGTCTTGAGCGTATTGCGCTTGAGGATCTCCGACACCCCCAGGAACTGCGGCTTGTCATCGGCGATGACACACGCGTTCGGCGAGATGGTCATCTGGCAGTCGGTGAAGGCGAACAGCGCGTCGCGCGCATTCTCCGCGTCGGTGCCCGGCGCCAGGTGCACCAGGATCTCCACTTCCGCGGCGGTGTTGTCCTCGATCTTGGCGATCTTGATCTTGCCCTTCTCCGCCGCCGCCACGATCGAGTCCATCACCCCTCCGGTGGTGGTGCCAAAAGGGATTTCGACGATGCGCAGGAAGCCCTTCCGGTCAGTCAGGACCCGGGAGCGGACCCGGACCTTGCCGCCACGCAGGCCGTCGCGGTAGTCGCTGGCGTCCATGATCCCCGCGGTCGGGAAATCCGGCACCAGGATGAAAGGCTCGTTCCGCAGGACCGCCACGGAGGCGTCCAGCAACTCGATGAAATTGTGCGGCAGCATCTTGCACGCCAGGCCGACCGCGATGCCCTCCACACCCTGCGCCAGCAGCAGCGGGAACTTCATCGGCAGGGTGACCGGCTCCTTGTTGCGGCCGTCGTATGACGGTGTCCACTCGGTGGTCTTGCCGTTGAA
>JAQGPE010000193.1 GCA_028293225.1 Akkermansiaceae bacterium
AGCGTGGCGAGGCAGTTCGGCTGCTTTTCGACGGTGATGTTCATGACGGAAAGGACGGTGCGTCTGGCACCGGGGGCGGGAAGCTAAGGAGCCCGCACGCTGCTTGTCAAAGCGAAGTAGACGGGAGGCGCGTCCTGTTTGCTTCGGAAAGGCGGATAGTCAGGGTTCCCGGAGCGGAGGGGGGAGCCGTATTAAGAGCACGTGCCTCCGGAATGGGCAGCCACTGGAAGCAGGGGAAACGCCGGTTGATCGCCCTTTCCGCGCTGCCGGGAAGTGAAGATTTGAGCCTGGATGAAGCAGTGGGAGGAAAAGAAACGGCCGCCCGGGGATCCAGGCGGCCGTCTTCGAGAGAGCTTCCGGGATTTCAGGCGCGGCGGCGGCGTGCCAGAGCCGCCGCGCCTCCCATCAGGCCGAGCAGGCAGGAGCCCGCCTCAGGAACGGCGGGTGTGCCGGTGACGGAGATTTCCCGGATCACGGTGCCATTGTATTGAGGAATGGTCGGATAGGGATCGGAGTAAACCAGGCGGATGCCGGTGACATTGCTGGCGATCACGCCGCCGGGGGAGTCATCGGTCAGGGTGGCCCTGGTGGAGAAGCCGAAATCGACGACCTCGGGAAATCCCGGAGGAGCGGTGGGCGTGTAGGCGGAGACTCCGAAGTTGCCGATGGAGGTGAAGGTGCCGGACGAGCCCGTTTCCAGCAGCACTGCGAAAGACTGCGAGCCGAAGTAGGTGTCGCCCCAGCCGGCGATCGAGCTGATGCTGGTGATGTCGTAGCCTTGGCTCAGCTGGAAGGTGACGGTGGCCGTACCGCTGTTCAGCCCATCGAAAAAGGTCAGGGAATTGACGTCGGCCGTCGGCAGGCTGGCGCCGACCGCCGAGCCGTTGTTGACCCCGCCGAGAGGGAAGCCGGCGGTGGGCGTGGTGCCGGTCAGGGATGCAAGCGAGGCCTGGCCGTTGGTCACCAGACTGGGGGCGATGGAGGCATCGAAGAACAGCGGGTCGTCATTCACCGTATTGGTGGAAATGACGGCGGCATGAGCCTGTATGCCGGCGGCGGCGAGGAGGAGACCCAGGGAGCGGAGGGTTTTGTGTGGATTCACAAATGTACTTCATACGTTTCTTATCAAACAGCGGCAAGAAAAAGCGAGGCATGACACGTCGCCGGTGTCTGAGGATGAAATGCCAGCGAGATCTTTCCGGGAGGGGGCCGGCCTACCGGATGATTGAAAATCCGCCGTTCTTCCCCTGCCATGGACAAATCCGCTTCCTCGCCCCACACTCCGGCGATGAGCGAACTGACTCTTCTCGGCCGATCCGAAAACCGCCTGCCCGGCAGCCCGGAGGAGGCCAAGCTGGAAACCTTCCCCAACTGCCGGCCCGGCCGCCGCTTCTGGATCACCCTGGATTGCCCGGAGTTCTCCTCGCTGTGCCCGGTGACGGGGCAGCCGGATACGGCGCACATCGTGATCCGCTACGTGCCGGGCGAGCTCTGCGTGGAGACGAAGTCGCTGAAGTTCTACATGGCTTCCTTCCGCAATCTGCCGGCGTTCAATGAGGAGATCGTGAACCGCGTGCTGGACGATCTGATCGCGGCGATGGGCCCGCAGGAGATCCACGTCAGCGGCAAGTTCTCACCCCGCGGAGGCATCCAGCTCACGGCCGAAGCCAGCTTTCCCGAATCATGAAAACCGTGGTGCTGCTCAGCGGCGGGATGGACTCCGTCACCGCCTTTCACCTGGTCCGGCAGGAGCAGGAGATCGTGGCCGCGCTGTCCTTCGACTATGGCTCGAAGCACAATGCGAAGGAGATCCCGTTTGCGAAGCTGCATGCCGAGCGCGCGGGAATTCCCCACCGGGTGATCGATCTGACTTTCATGAACGACTGCTTCGAGTCGGATCTGCTGAAGAGCGGTGGCGACATTCCGGATGGCCATTACGCCGAGGCGAACATGAAGAAGACCGTCGTGCCGTTCCGCAACGGCATCATGCTGGCGGTGGCGTGCGGCCTTGCGGAGAGCCTTGAGGCGGATGCGCTGACCATCGCCGCACACTCCGGCGACCACGCGATCTATCCGGACTGCCGGGAGCCTTTCATGCAGGGCATGGCCAAGGCGATGGAGGAGGGGACCTATGCGCGGATCAAGCTGTCGCGCCCGTTCATCGACATGGACAAGGCGGGCATTGCCAAGCTCGGCGTCGACCTCGGCGTGGACTTCGCGGAAACGTGGTCGTGCTACAAGGGCGGCGAGATTCACTGCGGGACCTGCGGCACCTGTGTGGAGCGCCGCGAGGCCTTCATCCTGGCCGGGCTGAAGGACCCGACGGTATATCTGGCCACCCCGCCGATCCCGGATGCGCCGGGGAGCTGAAGGGCTGATCTCGGGAGCCGCTCAGTCGAAGATTTTTCCACGGTTGAACTGCCACACCGCAATGGCCATCGCCGCAGCGGTCATGCCGCCGAGGATCCCCAGCGTGGGCAGCAGCTCGTGGAATGAGGCATTGGCCCACAAGACCTGCGAGAATCCCTCCAGCGCCCAGTAGACCAGGGTAAACTTGCTGGCCTGCTGGATGGACTCCGGCATCAGCGCCGTCGGAAACCAGGCGCCGCCGATGGAGCACATCAGCAGGATCAGCAAGGTGGCGAAGCCGCCCGCCGCTTCGGGTGAGGGCGAAACCGAAGCGAGAAGCATGCTGAAAGCGGTGCAGGCCGCGGCGGCAAACGCACAGACCAGCAGCAGAAATCCGAGGTGATGCTCCACGTCGATGCCGTAAAGAATCCGGCCGGCCACGAAGAGCGTGACGAGCTGCAGCATCCCGATGGAGAGGCCATAGATGAACTTGCTCCACAAAATCTGAGCCCGGCTCACCGGTCCGGCGAGGATGCGATGGAAGATGCCGCGGTCGCGTTCATAGAACAGAGCCGTGGCCGCGGCGCTGAGGGAGAACATCAGGAACTGCATCGCCCAGCCGCCGACGATCCGGGTGGCCTGGGGGGATTTCACATCCTTTCCCGCGACCTGGATCGATTCGATTCGAATGATCTGGGAAAGCAGCGAATTGCCATCGGTTCGGGCATTTTCCGCAGTCGAACCGGCAGTGAAGTTGCCCTCTTCGATGTTCTTCCGGATCCG
>JAQGPE010000207.1 GCA_028293225.1 Akkermansiaceae bacterium
ACCGCGATCCGGGCTCGCCGATTCTGGCTGAGGATCTCTATGCCAGCGCCCGCCACCGGATGCTGCAGCGGCTGATCAACATCGCTCTCGACAAGGTGTCGTTCCTGAAGAGCGCCAAGGATTTCGAACTGAATGCGCCGATGGGCATCACCCTGAAGCCGGGCGATCTGGCGGACAAGGGGCTGGCCAGCCTGGAGCAGATGGTGAACGAAAAGATCGGCCAGTATCTCGACATTCCGCTGAAGGTGGCGATGAAGACTTTCGCCGACCAGCTGGAGCTGTCGCGGCAGCAGGGGCTGAAGGAGAAGTGCCACACGATGGAGTGTTACCTGGGCCGCCTGCCGTGGATGCAGGCCTCGCTGTTCTTCAATATCTTTTTCCCGTTCTGGGACGCCCTGATGAACATCGCCGCCGATGTCATGGGTGACGTGCTGGGCGGTCCGCTGAAGGCGATTCAGAAGGCGGCGGCGCTGGCGAAGGGCGTGGCGGACACGGGACGCGATGCCCTGGCCAAGGCCAATGCGGTTCAGAAGAAGGTCGGCGAAGATGCCGATGAGCTTTCGAAGGGGGTCTCGGCCAAGGACGTGATCGACGGGAAAACCAACATCGGCAAGGGCTACGACAAGGCTTTCAGTGCGAAGGCGGAGGAGATCAACGGTCCTGAAGTGCCGGTCGGGAAGTTCGAGTTTCCACTGGAAGGCCGGTTGGACGATTGCGAGGGCAAGGAACTGACCAAGGCCGAGTGGGAGGAGGTGCAGCCCGAGAACAAGTGGAAGGAAGAGGAGCCTGCGCCTGCGGATCCGGCAGCGGCGGGTGGAGCGGATGCCCCTGCGGGTGGCGATGCTCCGGCCGCGAGCCCGGCTCCGGCGGTTCCGGCGCTACCAGGGATGTAGTAGCTGCTGGTGAGAAAGTGCAGCCTGCGGCTGGGAATTTTCGGAGCAGCCGCGGGACGCGTCAGTCACTTGGCAAGCATCTGTCGAACTTGCGAAAATGGGCTCCTGTCTTAGCCGATCTGCACGGTCATGCAGCCGCTGGCGATCTTGTCGGGGCCGCCGAGTCCTTCCAGGACGGTGCAGCCCATCATGCAGGCGGGCATGCCGTTGATGGAAACGGTGGCGCTGCCATCAATGACGACGCCCGGGCCGTGCGGCGGGATCGGCACGGGGACCGGACAGACGTGGATGTCGCTGGTGGCCGCGAAGCCCTGCATCATGGAGGCCATGCTGATGGCGAGGTTGGCCTTCAGCGTTTCCTCCGCCGTCTTTGCGGCGGGTGCGCCGGGGGTGCCGGCGGCGGCCAGCGTGGCGGCCTCGGCGGTTTTCATGGAAGTGTCCGCTGTCGTCTGGGCGGAGACCAGACCGCTGACAGCTCCTGCAGGGATGCCGCGCCAGGCAGGCATGCCGCCGATGAAGACATTCGCACTTCCCGGCCCCGGCGCCAGAGGGGAGCCGTGTGCGGTGGAATCGGATACTCTGGCGGCGGGCTTGCCCATGGTTGTCGTAGACTCTCAGGTCTTTACCCCGGGGTCAAGGTTCCGCAGGAGTCGCGGGCTCCTTGCTGACGAGCGCGGAAGATTCGATGTGGTAGTTGAACAGGGTCGCCTTTCCGTCGGTGATCGTGAAGGTGTAGGTCTCCTTGGCCTTGGCCAGTTCGAACTCGGTGTCCTCTTCCAGAACCGTGGTGGTGGCGCCGTTCAGGGTGTTGGTGTTGCCGGAGGTCTGGGTGGCGGATTTGAATTTGCCGAGCTTTTCGTGCAGGGTCGTGAAGAGCTTGAGGAAATCCTCCTGGCTGGTCGCTGCTTTGAAGGCCGGATCGGCGGCGGCATAGATCGCCGCGTAGTCTTCGGCATTATAGGAGGTTCTGATCGCCGCGACTTTGGTGTCGGCGATCGAGACTCCTTTCAGGGTGTCCTGGCAGGAATTCAGAAACGGCAGGGCGAGAGAGACGGCAAGAAACAGGAGTCTTTTCATGGGAGGTCTGTGAGATTCGCAGAGAATGAAAAGAAAGAAAGAACTTCGTAGCGGATGACTCGTGAGGAGCTGCGGGAGATGGCTATTTTCCCGCGGCGGTGTCCGGCACGGGGGAGTCGAGGAAATCCACCAGAGCCGGGATGACAAGCTGCGGCGCCTCCTCCATCAGCCAGTGCCCGGAACCCGGGATGATTTTCCCCTCGGCCTGTGGCGCGACCAGTTTCGCCTGATCGATCAGGCCCTGGCCGCTGGCTTTTTCGCCGGTGAGGACCAGCACCGGCATGGGCAGGGGAGTCTTGGCCATTTCCGCGAAGTCAGCGGCGTCCTTCTCGAAGTTGTGGAAGTACTCGAAGCCCGCGAGCATGCCGCCGGGCTGGGCGTAGGCAGCAGCATAGAGACGTCGGTCGGCTTCCGGCACGGAGTGATTGCGATCGGCGGCGAAGTCGTTCCAGAAGTGTTCGAAGTAGGTGCGTTCGCGACCTTTCACCAATGCCAGAGGGGTCTCGCCGTAGAAGTGGAAGTGCCAGAGATCGCGCATCAGCCAGACGCTTTTCCAGTCGCCGACGCCGGGGAGGAAGGCGTCCATGAGGACCAGCTTCTCGGTCTCCTGGGGAAACTGGGCGGCGTAGGCGTAGGCGACCATCAGGCCGATGTCGTGGCCGGCGACGCGCGCCTGCTTGTAGCCGAGAGAGGTGACGAGGTCGTGGATGTCGACCGCCATGTTCTTCTTGTCGTAGCCGGTGGCGGGCTTCCCCGAGTCGCCTGCGCCGCGCAGATCCGGGACGATGACGGTGTGGTTCGCGGCCAGCTGAGGCATGGCGGGAACCCACATGTGGCTGGTTTCGGCGTAGCCGTGGAGGAGCACGACGACCGGGCCGGAGCCGCCGGTCATGTAGTGGATTTTCACGCCGTTGACCTCGGCGGTCTTGTCGGTGAATCCGGCGGGTGCCTTGGCCTTGGCGGTCGGCAGGGCGAGTGTTCCAGCCAGCAGGAGTGCCAGGAGCGGGAGTTTCGAAAGAGTACGGGTGGCGGCGATCATGGAATTTGAAATGTGAATGGTGAGCGAGAGCGGCTTGGCCCAGTCCGGTATGGCCGTGCTTGGCGACATCCGCCGCCGGATTGGAATGGACGGCGGTGGATGCTGGAGCGGGCGGTCACACCAACCTGGGCGGCGAGCCAGGATTGATTCCCGCGTTCCATTGGGAGCGCGTCACCGGCTGTGACGGCTTATTTCAAATTCACTTCGAACCTGGGCGCGGCTCTGTGCCAAGCCACCGAGGTGGCTGAGGCTGGCTGGCGGGGGCTGTCCTGATCGGCAAAGGCCGAGTTTACTTGCCGTCGCTCTTCTCCGGAGTTTCCGAAGCGGTTGCCGGCGGCTCGGCCGGGACTTTGTCGGAGACGGTAGGGGCGCCGGTCAGGCCGGCGAGCTGGCGCTCCAGACCGGCGATGAGCTGCAACGTTGTCTGACGGAGGGCGGCATGCTCGGCGGTGACCTTCTTCAGGACTTCGCCGATCTGCTTCACGGCTTCGTCACTCTTTGTAGCATTCTCGGGAGTCTTTGCGGCGGCCACCGCCTGGGCGCGCACGGTCAGGCCGCGTTCGAGATTGCCGAGACGTTCCTGTTCCTTCTCCAGGAAATCATACTGCACCAGCGAGGTGTTCATCCGCTGCACCGTGGCGTTCAGGGCGTGGACATCCTTCGAAAGGTTTTCGATCGGCTCGCGGAGCGGGGCGATGTCCATGCCCGGGGATTTCGCGCTGGAGGACTTGGAGACCATCCAGCCGCCGATGCCGGCGGTGGCGGCAATGTTCAGGAAAAGGAGGGTGCCGATGACGTTCTGATTCATGGGAGGAGGAGAAGGAGACGGGTCACTTTTTCCGGAACAGGTTCCAGGCGAAGAACAGCAGCGTCAGGACTCCCAGGCCGCCGAGGATCCACGGCAGGATCGGCGAGCCGGCGCTCTGCACGACGCCGGTGGCAATCGGGCAGTCGACCACCTCGCGTTTGGCGTCGTTTTCGGGGCCGAAGGTGACTTCGTATTTGAGCGTGCCGGAGAAGGATCTCAGCACGCGGATCAGCGCGCCGCTGCTACCCTTGTTTTCGAGCTGTAGCGGCCACTCGGCGCTGGTGCCTTCCAGGATCTGCCAGTCGTTGCCTTCACGGCGGAAGACGCGGAGCTGGTAGCTGAAGTTTTCCCAGCGGTGCATCCAGTTGCCGATCTTGATGGTGTCGTCCTTCGAGACCACGCGCGGGGAGTCGAGCGATTCGCGGACGGTGGACTTGCCGAGGATGGCGAGGTTCGGCTCCGGCAGGACAAACCAGGCGGTCGCGGTGGCGCGGGTGTGGTCGGCCCACTCGGCGCGCAGGGTCAGGCGGTAGGTTCCGCCGAGAGGGAGGGGCTCCTCCGCCATGTCGCCGCTGGTCATCAGCTGGCCGAGCGGCAGGGTGGTGGTGGAGGCGTTCAGCGTGGCGATTGTCTCCAGGCGCGGCTT
>JAQGPE010000217.1 GCA_028293225.1 Akkermansiaceae bacterium
CTTGCTCGCCGGGACCGCAGACATCCCCTCGAGGGTTACTGCTGCTGGCGGTTGTATTTCTTGATCGAGGAAGGCGCGGCCTTCTTCAGGCGGATCTCCTCCTTGCCGACCATGCGGCCGTTGAGGGCCTTGATGGCCAGGACGGCCTGCTTCTCGTTCGGCATGCTGGCGAAGCCAAAGCCCTTTGACTGGCCGGTTTCCCGGTCCATCACCAGGTCGAAGGCGGTGACCTGGCCAAAGCGCGCGATCATCGCGTGCATCTCGGTTTCAGTGACGGATCGGTCGATATTCCGGACGATGATAATCATGGCGGTCGCGCGATGGAACACCCGTCCGGAATGGAAAACGAGCAGGGAATTTACGAATGGCCCCGCAGATTGCGCTTCTTGCCGTCCGGAGCCGGGCTAATGTCGCCGGAAATGAGCCGCCTCCGCAAAAATCTTTCCGCCGGATTTTATACGCTCTTTTTCACCGGCATCGCAGCCACTCAGGCCGGAGCCAAAGGGGTCGTCCTGGCTTCCACGGAACTCCCCGCCACCGGGACGATCATCACCTGGACGAAGGCCGCGGCCATGACCGGCATGGCTTTGAAAGTGAACTCCGGCAGCCGGGAAACTTCCGGCACCCTTGACCAAAAACAGGAGACGGCCGCGACGACGACCATCCTCAGCGCCGACAAGGTCCAGTTTCTGGCCACTCGTAAGACGACCGCCGGCACGATCGTGATCGATGGGCAGGAACGGCCGTCGAAGCAGCCGGAATTCCTTCTCAAGGACATTCCCGTGTCGCTGGAGCGTAAAGACGGAGCATGGCTCAAGCCCACGCTGGAAAGCGGGGAGGGCCTTTCCGAAGCCCAGACGAAGGAGCTGCTGGATCAGGAAGCCGTCCGCAGCTTTAAAGAAGGTCTGGGAATCTACGGCCTCGGCGAACACGAAGCCGGTGAGAAATGGCAGATCGATGTGTCCAAAGTCCTGTCCTTTGCCGGCCTGGACAAACCCGCCGGAACCATTTCCGCCGAGTTCGTCGCGATCGAAACCATCTCCGGCACGGAGTGCGCGACGATCAAACTGACCTTCGATGTCACCGGCACTCTCATCGACGACGTGAAAGTTCACCTCCAGGGTGAATCCGTCACCCATCGCTCGATTGCGGATCGCATCGATCTTGACTCGAAACTGACCGGCAAGGTGGATATGACGGCTTCCCCGCAACCGGGCACGACGGTGACGGTCACCGGTCCGATCCAAACGGAGCGGACCAACACTGTCAAAAAGCCCTGACCCCGCGGACTCCCGTCCATCCCATGTCTGAAAACGATACCACCGGATCCCCTTCGCGCTGGCTGATCCGCATTCCCGAGATCTTCGCGCCCTTTACCGACGAAATCCTCAGGGGGCTGGGGGCAACTTCCGAGAAATCCTTTGGCCGGGAGTATCATCTCGTCCAAGCCTCGGATCCGGAGGTCTTCCGGAAATCGAAGGCGGCGAAATACCTGGGCTGGAACCTGCCGATCCACCACGCCTGGCCGTGCGTGCCGCAGAAGATGGAGAACTTCATCGAGAAGGCGGCGCAGGGCATTTTCAAGAAGTTCGGCGAGGCGAAGCCGCAGACCATTCTCACCGGCGCGCTGATCTCGACGGCGCCGCATCCGTATTACCGCCACCTGGCGACCAATCTGCGCGGCCGGACCCTGCAGCTGTTCCCTACTCTGCCCGCCGCGGGCGTGGACGATCAGCGCCCGGCGATCCCCTCCCTGTTCTGCCTGGTCGGCAAGGAGGGCCTCTACTGCGGGCTGCAATCGCCGCGTGACAGCAACGGCTTCTACCCGGGCGGGACCAAGTTCATCAGCCAGGGCAACTCCGCCATCAGCCGCGCGGGTGCGAAAATCGCCGAGGCGCTGCATTACCTCCAGCTCTACCGTCCACCGCTCGCCGCCAATGCGCATTGGCTGGAACTCGGCGCCAGCCCGGGTGGGATGACCTCCGAGCTGCTGAACCGCGACTACCGCGTTACGGCGGTTGATCGCGCGGCCATGGACTCGCGGATCGTGAATCACAAGAATCTGGATTTCGTCCGGGACGATGTCCTGAGCTACCTGCCGCCGCACGGCACCGAATTCGACGCGATCCTCTGCGACATGAACGGCGACGGCCGCGACTCGCTGCGCTCCGTGGTGCGGCTGGCCCGCCACCTGAAGCCGAAGGGCCTGGTGGTCTTCACGCTGAAGATGCTGGCCGTCACCACCTTGCGCGAAGCCGACGAACTCTTTTCCGCCGTGGTGGCCTACGCCGAGAAGTCCGGCCTGAACCTGATCGCCCAGACCCACCTGACCTATAACCGCTTCGAACTGACCCTGTTCTTCGAGGCGGCCGATGTGAAGCGGTCCTGAATGACAGGCTGAGCGATTTCGTTTGACCCAAAAAACGGGTTTATCAGGTAATCCAGCAAGGGATCACAATTCCGTGCCGTATGTCGGCCCGCGCCTGGTATCAGCCAGTCCGCCGGGTGACTGCCGGCGGCCCGGAAATCCCTGGCAACCGATTCAAGATGAAGCGAAACAGGAAAACCATCAACAGGGCCGCACTACTGCTGGCCGCAGGAGCACTGAGCGTCACCAGCGTCTGTGCCAAGGGAGGCGGAGCCTCAGGAACGGCCTCCACCGGTCGTGAACTGCCGGAAACGGCGAACGGTCTCATCCCGCCCTCCACCCCTCTGGTCGCGTGCGACCCTTACTTCAGCATCTGGTCGCCTGGCGACAAGCTGAACGGGGTTGAAACCACCCACTGGACCGGCAAGAAGAACCAGTTGACCAGCGTCATCAAGATCGACGGCAAGGCCTACCGGGTCATCGGCGCCCGCCCTGAATCCGCCGAGCCTCTGGAGCAGAAGAGCCTGACCGTCCTGCCGACCCGCACCATCTACACCTTTGAAGGCGGCGGCGTGGCCCTGGACCTGACCTTCACGACCCCGGCCCTGCCCGGCGACATCGACCTGCTGTCACGCCCGGTCACCTACCTGACCTACGATTTCAAGTCGACCGACAGCAAGGAGCACGAGGTGTCCGTGTTCTTCGGCGCTTCCGCCGACGTGACCGTCAACACCCCCGACCAGGCGGTGACCTGGAAGGACGAAAGCGCCGCCGGCCTGACCGTGGTGTCGGCGGGCTCCAAGGATCAGCAGGTTCTTCAGAAAGCCGGCGACGACCAGCGGATCGACTGGGGTTATTTCTACATCGCCGCTCCGGACACCGCGACGACCGCCGTTTCCTTCGCCAAGCCGGAAGCGCTGGGTGAAGCCTTCGCCGCCAAGGGCCTGGACAACGCCAAGGGTGCGACAGGTGCCGCCCCTCACGCCGCGGACGCTGGCTTGGGAATCGAGCTGAAGGCGGTCAAGGTCGGCGCCGCGCCGGTCTCGACCTGGCTGATGGTCGCCTACGACGATCTCTACTCGATCCAGTACAACCACAAGAACCTGCGCCCTTACTGGCGTCGCACGGGCTGGGAAGCCAAGGACCTGCTGGGCGCTTCCGCCAAGCAGTATGCCGCGATCAAGGAGCACTGCGAAGCCTTCGACAAGGAGTTGATGGCCGACCTGACCGCCGCGGGTGGTGAGAAGTATGCCAAGATCTCCGCCCTGGCCTACCGCCAGTGCTTTGCCGCCGGCAAGTTCGTCGCCGACGAGAAGGGCCAGCCGATTTCCTTTTGTAAGGAGAACCACTCCAACGGCTGCATCGCGACCTCGGACGTCTTCTACCCGATGGCCCCGCAGTTCCTGCTGTTCGGCTCCACGGTGGCGAAGTCCTTCGTGACTCCGTTCATGAACTACGCGAAGAGTGACCGCTGGAAGTTCCCCTTCGCCCCTCACGATCTGGGCACCTACCCGCACGCCAACGGCCAGGTCTACGGCGGCGGCGAGCGCACCGAAGAGAACCAAATGCCGGTCGAAGAAAGCGGCAATATGCTGATCATGCTCGCCGCCCTCGCCCGCGTCGAAGGCAACGCCGATTACTCGGCGCGCTATTGGCCGCAGATCACCAAATGGGCCGAATACCTGAAGGAAAAGGGCCTCGACCCCGAGAATCAGCTCTCCACCGACGATTTCGCCGGCCACCTCGCGCACAACGCCAATCTCTCGATCAAAGCGATCCTCGCGCTCGGCGCGTACTCACAGCTCGCCGCCATGACCGGCCATCCGCAGGACGCCGCGCGCTACCGACAGACCGCCCAGGAGTTCGCGAAGAAGTGGGTCGAGCTCGCGATCGATGGCGATCACTACAAGCTCGCGTTCGACAAGCCCGGCACGTGGAGCCAGAAGTACAACCTGGTGTGGGACAAGCTGCTCGGCCTGAATCTCTTCCCGAAAGAAATCGCTTCGCGTGAGATTGCCTAATATCTCAC
>JAQGPE010000218.1 GCA_028293225.1 Akkermansiaceae bacterium
TTAGATCGACCACCCCGCGCACTTCCTTGTGTTCATTGCGGAAGTAGTCGAAGGGAGGCACCAGCGGCGGCTCGAAGCGGCTGAAGGGCTTCAGACCGGTAGTGGCGGCGGTCGAAGTAAAGATCCCCAGCGCATACTGCGGGATACTGGTGTCGCCCCACAGCCAGAAGAGCCGGTCGCCATAGCGGGCCACCTGGACGGTGTCGCAGCCATGCACGCCGAAATCCACCTCCGGCACCTTGTCGCCGAGCTTCTCCGCCTCCGCGAAAACGCCCGCTCCCGTCAGACGCCCGAGCCGCTTGGCGACGATGCGCCGCTCCACCTCGATCCGCAGCTTGCCGCCCGGCACCGGCTTGGCACGGACGCCTTCATAGCCGAAGCCATCCTTCGCCACCCCGTAGCCCTGGCCCTTGATCCCGAACCAGACTTCGTGGTTCATCAGCTCCGGATCATCGAGCGCGATCACACCGAGATTATCGGTCACATGGCGGACATCATGGGTCGTTTTCAGCTCCACCAGCGGCACCGGCCAGCCGTTCTCCTTATCCACCACCTCGATCCGGAAGGGCTGAATCGCGAGGAGGGGCAGGGGAGCCAGCCAGGCCAGGAGTTTGAGCATGCCCCATCATTCGATCAGACAACCGGAATCCTTTCAAAAGCAAACGTCATCCCGCTTGACCGGCATCGTTCCGCCATCTCCATGATACGCCATGAACCGGATCCTGCTGCACAACATCGCCCTCGCCACGGCCCTGCTCAGCAATTCATGCATTACCCGCCGCGCCACCGACTTTCTGACCATCCCGAACCGCGCGGTCGATGGCGCTCATTGGGAGAAGGAAGCAGGTGTGCACCCACAGCGCTTCACGGTCGTCGCCAGCGACGGCATTCAGCTTTCCTGCCTCATTCTTGAGGCCAACCCCGCGGTGAAAAAACGCGGCACCGCCTATCTCTTCCACGGCCTCGGCAACAGCAAGGAGCAGATGCTGCCGACCGCGCGCCGTCTCTCCGATGCCGGCTTCCGCTGTGTGGCCTGGGACAGCCGCGGTCACGGCAAAAGCGGCGGCGTGCGGATCAGCTACGGCATCCGCGAAGTCGACGACGCCCGCCGCGTGATCGCCGAAGGCCGCAAGCGCGACCACGGCCGCCGCGGCACGGAGGTGATCTGGGCCTACTCGATGGGCACCGCCGTCGCCCTCCAGACCCTGCCATATCTGCCGGAGGTGAAAGCCGCGGTCCTGCTCGCCCCGATCGCCGATCTCGGCGGCGTGATCCGTTACCAGGCCAGCGCGAACTACCATGGCTCCCTGACTCCGCTGCTGCCGCTGGTACGCGCCGATATCCGCAGCACCGCCGGCTTCGATCCGAACCAAGTCCGGCCGGTCGACGCTCTGCGTCTGACGAAGTGCAAGCTGCTGCTGGTCCACGGCGGACAGGACCGGGTGATCCCTCCCAGCCAGTCGCAGAAATTGCTCGATGCCAGCGCGCCCGGCCAGAGCCGCCGCGTTCTCATTCCCGGCTTCCTCCACCACCAGGTCATGTGGGAGCTCCCGGAAAAAACCCAGGCCGAGGCCGTGCAGTTCCTGGTCGATGAGTCGAAGCCCCGCTGGCTGCGCTGAGCGCCGGTCAGTCCTTCACGCAGCGGAAGCCCGCATGATTGGTCGGCGAGTCGCCGGCCTGGGACTGCCGCGCCGCCGGACGGTAGCGCATGCAGTAGGAGGCGTGGCAGAGGAAAGAGCCGCCCTTGATGACATGGCAGATCGGACCCTGGCCTTTTTCGCCGCTGTCGGGATTCACCCAGACCTCGGGACCCTTCGGATTATTGACCGGACTTTCATAGAAATAGGCAGGATCGTAGAGGTCCGAGCAGATCTCCCAGACATTGCCGGCCATATCGTAGAGCCCGACGGTATTGGCCGGGAAACTCGCCACCGGCGCCGCACCGGTGAAACCATCCTCGCCGGTATTTTTGTTAGGGAATTCGCCCTGCCAGATGTTCGCCATCCATTTCCCGCCTGGCTGAAGTTCATCACCCCAGGCGAATAGCCGCTGGTCCAGAATGCCGCGGGCCGCATACTCCCACTCGGCTTCGGTCGGCAGCCGTTTCTTCGCCCATTTGGCATAGGCCGCCGCATCGTCGTAGGTCACGCACACCACCGGGCAGTTGCCTTTGCCTTCGATCGTTGAACCGCTTCCGCCGGGCTGGCGCCAGTTGGCGGTGGGGTCCACGATCCACCATTCCAGCACTTTGCCGGGCGCATTCGGGTCGCCCTTGATGTGGGGATTCTCCCGGAAAATGATCGCACCATTGGCGATCCTGCCCTTCGGCAGGTCGGCGATCGCTCCCTCCGGAAGATCCCCCGGCTTGATCTCCTGTTCCGCGAAGGTGACGAAGTCCGTCGCCTTCACAAAGGCGGCAAACTGATCGTTGGTGACCTCGGTCTTGTCGATCCAGAAGCCGTTGACCTCCACCTCATGCGCGGGCTCCTCCTCGGCATAGCGTTTCGGACCGGACGTTGTCTCGATCGGCCCGCTGTGACCCATGGTGAAACGGCCGCCTTTCAGATGGATCATCCCGTCCTTCTCTTCCGGTGATGTGGCCTGGGCGGCGGCTTCCGGGGCGGCAGGGGTGACCGCCGTGGGCCCGGTCTTGTCCTTGCACCCCGCCAACAGCAGGAGAATCGGCAAAAGTCGCTTCATGGTTGCTTGGCTGGCGGCACCCTAGCGGTCTACTTTCTCGCCCGCCATGACGAAGTTCCGCCCCTGCATTGATCTCCACGAGGGAAAGGTGAAGCAGATCGTGGGCGGAACCCTGAGCGATCACGGCCCCGGCCCGCGGGAAAACTTCGTCTCGCCGGACGGCGCCGGAGACTTCGCGGGCCGCTTCCGCGCCGATCGCCTGACCGGCGGACACATTATCAAGCTGGGCCCCGGCAACGATGAGGCCGCAAAAGATGCGCTCGCCGCCTGGCCGGGCGGCATGCAACTCGGCGGCGGCATCCATGCCGGAAATGCGGCCCAATGGCTCGCGGCAGGAGCCAGCCACATCATCATTACTTCTTCACTCTTTGATAGTTTCTATCATTTTTCCGATTCGAACTTAGCATCCATCGTCGCCGCAGCCGGCTCCGACCGGATCGTCATCGACCTCTCCTGCCGCCGCACCGCCGATGGCTGGACCGTCGCAATGAACCGCTGGCAGACCCTGACCGATCTCCATATCACTCCGGCGGTGCTCGACCGCCTCGCCCCCCACTGCGCGGAATTCCTGATCCACGCCGCCGATGTCGAAGGCCTCTGCCGCGGCATCGACGGCGACCTGGTGAAGGTCCTCGGCGACTGGGGCGGCTGCCCGATCACCTACGCCGGCGGCGCCGCCTCCATGGCCGACGTCGAAAAGGTCCAGGAATTGAGCGGCGGCAAGGTCGATGTCACCGTTGGCTCCGCGCTCGATCTTTTCGGCGGCTCCGGCATCCCATACGATACCCTGGTGGCCTGGAACCGCCGCTGACAACTCCCCCAACTGGCATGGCGAAACCTCACGATCTGACCTACCTCCCCGCAAGCTTCGAACTGGAGCAGGAAATCCTCGACCAGCTCAGCAGCCGTCCGGGCAGCCAGCGCTGCGTGGTCGGCCGCGATGAACTCCTGCTGATCACCCAGGATGTTCCAAAATCCGGCAACCCGGAGAGGGATGCGGTCGCCTTCTGGCGTCGCCACGACGGCCTATGGGTCGACACCCAGGGCGGCCGCGGCCTGCGCCGCCTTGCGGAGCTGATCGAGCGCTTCGCCGCCGAAATCAAAGCCATCGAGACGGCGATCGACACCGTCGCCACCGCCGCCGAAGCCTTCGGCCTGGCCCGTGCCTCCGGTCCGCTGGCCCGCGCGACCCGCAATCTCGCCGTCGCCGTCGAGCAGGCCCTCGCCCAGGACGAAGACAGCAAGGAACTTCGCGCGCTCCGCGACCGGGTCCGCGAGGTCGAGCGCGCGGCGGAAACGGTCTATCAGGACACCCGGCTGGCACTGGAATTCCGGCAGGCCGAGCGGATCGAAAAGCAGAATTCCGCCTCGGAAGGTCTCACCAAAACGGTCTTCCAGTTGAACGTGCTGGCCGGATTTTTCCTGCCGGTGATCACCCTCTGCGGCCTCTTCCTGCTCTACTTCCACAGCAAGCTGACCTTCTGGCTGGCGGGCCCCTGCGGCCTTGCCATCGGTGCCGGCGTGGTTTTCATGCTCCTGAAGAACTCGGGCAAGTCATGGAAATGATCCGGATCGCGATTCTGCTCGGCCTGATCGCCTTGGTCGGCGGAATCCTGTTCTGGCACAGCCGCCGCGTCCGCAATCTCCGCGAACAGTTGCGGAAAAAGCGCCTCGATCCGCGGGAAACGGCCATCGTGGTGGAGCATTTCCCGCTCTGGGAGGTCATTCCGGACGAGATCCGCCGCGATGTCGAGGGCTGGATGCGCGTCTTCATCGCCGAGAAGAGCTTCGAAGCCTGCGGCGGTCTGGAAACGATTACCGAGGAAATGTTGCTCGCGATCTCCGCTCCGGCCTGCCTGCTGGTCGCCAGGCGTCCGCAGGATTTCTACGAGCGCCTGCGCAGCATCCTGATCTACCCGGACGCCTTCACCGTGCGGGAGGACGGCTATGGCGAGGATGCCCGCCTGGGCGAATCCTGGGTCACCGGCAGCGTGGTGCTTTCCTGGCAGAGCGTGAAACAGGGCGACGCCAACGTCGAAGACGGCCTGAACGTGGTCCTGCACGAGTTCGCCCATCAGCTCGATCAGGGCGATGGCGACGCCGACGGCCTGCCCGAGCTGGAGGAACCGGAGGACGTCGGCCAGTGGTCGCGGGTCTTCCGCCCCGCTTACCAGGGCTTCTGCGAGCGGGTCAATGCCGGCCGGCGCTCGGTGATCGACGATTATGGCGCGGAAAGTCCGGCCGAATTTTTCGCCGTGGTGACCGAGACATTCTTCGAACGTCCGAAAGGTCTGCGGCGCGAAGAGCCGGAAGTATACGCCGAACTGGCGCACTTTTACGGCATGGACCCGGCCTCCTGGGACTGAGCCCCTGAACGGGCGGAAAAACCATTGGGAAAAGCGGCCGACGTGTGATTGCGTCAGGGCGCATGCGCTGCTTCTACTCGCAGGACCTGGAACTGAGCCTTCCCTCCGGCCATCCCTTCCCGATGGACAAGTTCCGGATCTCGAAGGACATGCTGCTGGACGGCGGCATCCTGCGCCCGGAGGAGATCGTGGAGGTCAGGGCGGTGGACGCCCACCTGCTCGGCGCGGTCCATGACAAGACCTACATCTCGAACATTTACTCCGGCCTGATGGACCGCAAGCAGGAGATCCGGCTCGGCCTGCCGGTCACGCCGCAGCTCTACACCCGCAGCGCTACCGAGGTCGAGGCCACCCGCATGGCTTGCCACGCCGCCCTGGCGGAGGGCGTTTCCGTCTGCCTCGCCGGTGGCACCCACCATGCTTTCCACGAGCACGGCGAGGGCTACTGCGTTTTCAATGACGTCGCCGTCGCGATCCGGGATCTCCAGATGCGCCAGCCGGGCATCAAGGTAATGGTGGTCGATACCGACGCGCACCAGGGCAACGGCACCGCCGCCCTGCTCGGCGACGACCCGCGCGTGTTCACCTACTCGATCCACGTCGGTAAAAATTACCCGACCCAGAAAGTGCGGAGCTCCATGGACGTCGAGACCGTCCGCTACGTCGAAGGGGATATGTATCTGAAGCAGCTCTTCAGCACCCTGGCCGGGGCGCTCGATACCTTCGCACCCGATCTGGTCATCTGGATCGCCGGCGCCGACAACCACCGCAACGACCGCTTCGGCCAGATGCACCTTTCCGTGAAGGATCTGCAGCGCCGCGACGAGGTCCTGCTGCGGGCCTTCATCCGCAACCGCGTGCCGGTCGCCGTGCTCTATGGCGGCGGCTACAACCGCCAGGCCGAGTTCACCGCCAAGATCCACCGCAATACCGTGGCCACGGCCAAGAAGTTGGCCAGCGAGTTTCGCGGATTGTGAGGCGAGGGGAGTTGCGGCCACCGCGTCTCCCGTCGTAGGGAAGGGGGCGTGAGCTGGACTTTCAAATCGGTAGCCGTCGTCGGAGCCGGCGCGGTGGGACTCTACTATGGCGCCCGCCTGGCGCGGAATGGCGAGGAGGTGAAATTCCTGCTGCGCACCGACTTCGATGCGGTCCGGGCGAACGGCATCCAGGTCGAGAGCGTGGCCGGGGATTTCCACCTCGGCGAGGTGGCGGCTTTCAGGACTTCTGCGGAAATCGGCCCGGTCGATCTGGTGATCGTGGCCTGGAAATCGACGTCGAATCATCTCTTCGAGTCGATCCTGCCGCCGCTGCTGCATGAGACGACCCAGATCCTCACCCTGCAGAACGGCCTGGGAAATGGCGAGCTGCTCGCAGGCCTGTTCGGGCCGCAGCGGGTTCTCGGCGGGCTGTGCTTCGTCTGCCTCAACCGTCTCGCTTCCGGGGTGGTCAGCCATACGGCCGGCGGCCGCATCGCGGTGGGGGAATACCGCGTCGACGAGCGAGGTCGCGCCGAGGAAATCGCCCGCCGCCTTTCCGCTGCCAACATTCCCTGCGAAGCCGAGGACAATCTCGCAGCCGCCCAGTGGAAAAAGCTGATCTGGAACATCCCGTTCAATGGCCTGGCGATCGCCGAGGGCGGCGTCACCACCGACGTGCTGCTGGCAGCCGACGGCATCGAGGACGAGATCCGCGCGCTGATGACCGAAGTGGTCGCGACGGCGAATCAACTGGGCTTGAAGGTGGATTCGAAGCTGATCGAATCCAACATCGAGCGCACCCGCCCGATGGGTCCCTACCGGCCCTCCAGCATGATCGATTTCGTCGAGGGCCGTGAAGTCGAGTATGAGGCCATCTGGCAGGAGCCGCTGAGGCGCGCGCAAGCCGCTGGGGTAGCGGTGCCGCATCTGGAGAAGCTGGCGGCACGCATTCAAAAGCGGATCGCCGAGCGTGACTCGAAGATTGGCGGATAGGTCCGCACCCGCCAGGCTGCTGCGATGACGGCAGCGAAAACGGGAATCGTGCTGGGCTCCGGCCTCGGCTCGCTTGCGAACCTCATTGAGGTTTATTCGGAGGTCTCTTTCGAAGAAGCCGGCCTTCATCCCTCTCTGGTCTCCGGGCATGCCGGGCGTTTCCTCGCCGGCAGGCTGGGAGAGAGGGAGGTGATCGCCATGCAGGGGCGTCTGCATCTCTACGAAGGTCACGACGCGAAGGCGGTCACTGCCGGGATCCGCTGGCTGCACCAGCAGGGCGCCGAAACGCTTATCCTCACCAACGCCGCGGGCACCCTGCACCCGGATCATCCGCCGGGCCACTGGATGATGTTGACGGACCATCTCAATCTGACCGGAACCTCACCGCTGGAGGGCGGCCCGAACTTCATCGACATGAGCGCCGTCTACGATCCGCGCCTGCGGATCAGGTTCAGCCAGCTCGCGGAGGCAGCCGGGCTGCCGCTGCACGAGGGCGTCTACGCCGCACTACGAGGCCCGCAGTACGAAACCCCCGCTGAAATCCGCATGCTGCGCACACTCGGCGCGGATGCAGTGGGAATGAGCACCGTGCTGGAAGCAATCCAGGCCCGCGCCCTCGGCATGCGGGTCGCCGCCTTTTCCTGCCTGACCAACTGGGCCGCCGGCATGAGTGGGGAATTCCTCAGCCACGACGAAGTGATCGGCACCGGCGCCGATGCCGCCCCGGGCATGACCGAGTTGCTGAAGGCCTGGTGCGCTCAGGAAACGACCTGAGCCGTCAGCGCTCCGCTGAAGGGAGCCTTTGGCTGGAACGGCTTCACGAAGGTTTCTTCGTAGTCGAACACTCCGACGAAATCCTCTTTCCGGTCGGTGTCCTGCTTGCCGAACATCTGCTCCTCGATGAGATGAAAAACCATCTCGCCGACGTCGCCGGATTCCCGCACGCCCCACTCCTGGAGCAGGGTGGCCGCCATCGGACCGAACTCGTGCAGGGCCAGGTCGCGAAAGCCCTCGCAGAGCTCCGTGCCGCAGACATGGCGGTGCTCGCCATCGTTCGCTTCCGTGATGCGGCGCAACGTGAAATCGAGCGCGTCCTTCAGGAAGACGTACGCCTGGAAGTCATAGCGCTTGTCGCGCTTGAGGATGGCTTCGACGGCTTCCTCGAATTGTGCCCGCTGCATATGCAGGAAGGAATTACCCCGGCGGGGACGCCGGAGTCAAAGCTGTTAGTCGTTGCCCAGGCGGCGGCCGAGGTCGTCCATCACCGTGTCGAGCTGGGCCCGGGTGCTGATTTTCTGCGGCTGGTCGAAGCCGACCCAGATCGCCGTCGAGCCTTTCGGCCCCAGCCGCAGCAGCCAGGCGTCGCGGCCGGAACCGGTCGCACCGCCGTGCACCCGCGTGCCCGCGGTCGTCGTCAGCAAGGCGGCAGCCTCCCGCGCGGCGTTCTTGCCGATCGCCTGGGTGGAGATCTTTTCGCTGGTGTAAAGCACCTCGCCATCCGGCCCGGTGACCGACTCGATCAGATACGGAGCAGGCCGCGCGCCCTTGTTACCGAGGGTCGCCAATCCGGTCGCCACCTCCATGGGCGTCGCAGCCGCCGCGCCGCGGAAAAGATCCTCCGTCGCCTGGAAAGGCCCGCCAAGCCCGCAGCGCTTCGCCAGCCGGATGGTCTCGTCCGGCCCGATCTGCCGCCCGGTCAGCACCGGCTTGCCCGGCAGTACCAGCTTGCCGCGCTCCGCCGCCGCCGCCGCGATCCATGGTTCGAACGCCGCGCCCAGATCCCGTGGCGTCCCCTGGGTCCGGTCGTAGCGGGAGTCGGCGAAATCCCGGCCGCCGATGATCGCCAGGATCGCGCCGGTTTTCGTCTCCAAGGTTACCGCCGCGCACTGCACGTAGGTCGGATTTTCGCCGTCCTTGTGATCGGCGTAAACCGGGTGATCCCAGGTTTTATCTTTCTCGATCCGCGTCAGCGACTCGGCCAGGTCGCTCTCCAGCCGGGCCTGCCAGGCGCTGTCCAGGCTGGTCTTCACCACCAGCCCGCCGTTGCGGATGTCCAGCTTGTCGAGGATGTCCCGCAGCTCCGCCCGCACCGCTTCCAGCGGATAGGTCCGCTCCACCTGGCGCTTCTCATCCGCCACCAGCACGATCGGCAACGCCTTGATCCGGGGAATGTCGGCCTCGGTGATGAAGTTCATCGTCTTCATCCGCTCCAGCACCTGCCCCTGCTGCTCGCGCGCTTTGTCCAGATGCCGGAAGGGCGAAAAGATCACCGGTCCGCGGATGATCCCGATCAGCATCGCGCACTCGCCCTCGTGCAGCTTCGAGGTCGTCTTGCCGAAATAAGTCTGCGAGGCCTCCTCGATCCCGTGGCAACCCGCGCCGAAATAGATCCGGTTCAGGTAGCCGCTCAGGATCTCGTCCTTGCTGTAGCGATGCTCGATCCGCAGCGTCAACGCGATCTCCAGTAGCTTCCGGTTGATCGACTTCGCGCGCATGTTCTCATAGCTGTTACGAGCCAGCTGCATCGTCAGCGTGGAGGCGCCTTGAGTGAACTTGCGATCGATCACGTTGCGGACGGTCGCCCGCGCCATGCCGATCACATCGACGCCGCTGTGAGTGTAAAAGGTCTTGTCCTCGCGCGCCTGCAGCGCCTTCACCATGAAATCCGGCAGGTCAGCCCGCGTGACCAGCCGCCCGCCACTGCCGCCGGAGCCCAGCTCCTTGTCATTGCGATCCAGGATCACCGTCCGCGACGGCAGTCGCCCCACTTCCTCGATGTCGAACTTCGCCGCCGCGTTGTAATAATAGGCCGCGACAAAGAACCCGAGCAGCAGCCCGATCCCCGTCATCCAGATCCCCACCGTCAGCACAAACCTCAGCCACGCCGGCATCCAGTTGAGCCAGCGGGGAGTGCGTGAAATCGGACGCCAGGTGGACATCGGAAAAAGAAATGCTACTCGCCAATTGGGATGGCCTTCAACGGCGAAGCCGCTGGTGGCGGGGAAGGGGGAGTCTCATCGGACTCATCGATGCTCTGCGCCCGCGGCGGACCGCCGCCGGCATCCTCCTGATCCACCGCCTGCGCGCGGATCGGGTGCACCGGACACAGATCGTTCTTCGCCGGCACACTGTCGCTCGGCAGTTGATCCGTGTAGGCCTGCCCGGCCGCCTCACAGGCCGGCGTCGCCCGCTTGCCCGAGGCATGGCAGAGACGGCACTCCACGAACGACAGCTTTGACTTCAGCCCCTCGGCCTTATAGCCCAGCTTGTCCGCCGTCTTCATGATCTCCGCCCACACCGGCAGCGCCAGCGTCGCCCCATAGCCGCCCTGGATCGTCCGCACCGGCTTGTCCAGACCGACCCACACGGCGCAGGTCACCGATGAGGTGAAGCCCGCGAACCACGCGTCCTTGAAATCGTTCGTCGTGCCGGTCTTGCCCGCGCACGGCTTGGTAAAGCCCATCGTTTTTACGGCAGCCGCCGTACCCGACGTGGTCACTTCCGCCAGGATCCGGGAAATCGCCCAGGCCGACCCCGCCTTCGCGGTCGCATAGCCCAGCGGCGGCGTCTTATAGAGCACGTTGCCCTGGCGGTCGCGGATCTCGTCGATCAGATACGGCCGGTAGCGCTGCCCTTCGTTCGGGAAAATCGTATACGCCGACGCCACCTCCATCGGCGTCGCCTCCCACGCGCCCAGATACGACGAGGGCTGGTGCGGCACCTTGCCCGCGAAGCCGACATCCCGGGCCATGTCCTGAACCTTGTCCAGGCCCGCCCGGTCGCCGACCCGGATCGACATCGTGTTCCGCGAGTGAATCAGCCCATACGAAGCCGGATAGTAGCCGCCGAATTTCCCGTCGGAGTTGTGCGGATGCCAGCCCTTCGCCCCCTTGATTTCTCCGGGGTTCAGCGGCCCGTCGTCCACCATCGTGTCCGGCCGCATGCCCTCATCGAACGCCGACAGGTAAACGAACGGCTTGAAGATCGATCCCAGCTGGCGCTGCGCCTGCAGAGCCCGGTTGAACTTCGACTCATCCGCATCGCGGCCGCCGACAATCGCCAGCACCGCGCCGGTCAGGTTCTCGATCACCACCGCGCTGCCCTGCATGTATTCCGGCGCCGCCTTCTGGTCGCCGGTCAGCTCCTTCCAGGCAGCCCGCGTCTGGTGCGCATAGCCCTGGCTCCGCTCCACCTGTCGCAGTCGCGCATCCAGCGCCTCCTCGGCTTTCTTCTGGATCAGATTGTCGATCGTCGTCGTGATCACCAGGCCGCCAAACTCGATATTTTCCTGCTCCAGGATCCGCTCCAGATCCCGCCGCACCGCATCCATCGCATAGGTGTCGTGGGTGATGCGCCGCCATTCCGGCCGGATGCTGATGTTCTCCTTCTTCGCCTCCGCGGCCTGGGCCTCGGTGATGCTCTCCCCCTTGACCATCCGGTCCAGCGTCGTGTCGCGCTCCCGCTTCGCGCGGACCAGATCGTTGAAAGGGGAGAACGCATTCGGACCGCGGACGATCCCGGCCAGCATGGCGGACTCGGACAGATCCAGCTCCCAGGCATCCTTCTCCAGATACGTCCGCGAAGCCTCTTCGATCCCCCGGATCGAGTGACCCCAGAAAATCCGGTTCACGTAGTGGGTGATGATCTCCGACTTCGAGTAGTTGGCCTCGATCCGGTAGGACACCGCCGCCTCCAGCAGCTTGCGGTCGAGCTCCTGGAGCTTCGGGGAAAACGCCAGCAGCTTGTTGCGCAGGTCAAAGCTGTTGCGGGAAAGCTGCATCGTCAGGGTCGAGGCCCCCTGGCTCATCCCGCCGCGCTTGAAGTTCTGCACCACCGCACGCCCCACGCCATACCAGTCGACCCCGCGGTGGTCGTACAACCGCGAGTCCTCCCGCGCCAGGATCGCCGCCAGGAAGTTCGGGGAGATC
>JAQGPE010000314.1 GCA_028293225.1 Akkermansiaceae bacterium
AGAATGGCAAACCCAGCCCAAACGTAGAGTTGCGACCCTTTCGAACCCAGCAGGCGAACGTCGGAAAGCAACAGAAGCATCGGCGGAACCGAAATGACCGTCATCCAATGGCCCCTATCCGATCGCCCGGGCGTCAACAGCACGCGATACGCTCCATAGACGAGGCAGACGATGAGAGCGTAGGAAGCGAGGTGAAACGGAAGCTCGTCGCCTGTGAATTCACCCGGACTGAACCACGAATCGCCGGCAGACGGCGGCCATACAAACAACCACGCAATCATCCCCAGGATCCAAGCGCTCACCATTCCATAACCTGCAGCGAGAATCAGAAGGCCCAGCCGCACTACCATCGACCTTTCGAAGGCGGAAGCGAGACAGCTGACGATGCGTTTCACAGGAAGGAAACAAGGTGGGGGCTCACCCTTCCGGCGGCGGGAAAATCACGGCGAGGCGGTCGATGCCGTTCTTGGTGAACTCCTCCCAGTAGCGTTTCTCCGAATCCTGGGTCTGGGCGCGGCGCTCCTCCTCGGTGAGCTTCTGCCAGGCGGGCAGGCCGATCACCCGGGCCAGGTCACGGTCGGCCAGGCGGATCACCAGTTCCTCCCAGAAGCTCTCGTTGCGGAACTCGTCGTAGCACTCCTGGAAGAAGGCGCTGTCCTGGAACTCGGCGGTGACGCGGTGCTGCTGCTTTTCCTCATCGAACTCGATGACTTCGCCCAGACCGGCGTGCTTGGCCTTTTCCAGCACCTTGTTCTCCAGGTCCTCATACGCGGAAACCCGCTCGTCCGCTCCCGGTTTCTGATTCCAGGAGGAGACGTTGGCAGCGAGACAGACCATCTCGACGAGAGTGGCCAGTTCCTGATCGGTGAAACGAAGGTGCATGAGCGGGGGGCGGAGCAAACCACCGCATTTGCTCCACCGCAAGCTTGCAGGACGGCCGGGCTCAGTAGCCCTTCAGCCAGGCGATGACATCCGCCACGTCCTGGGCGGTCAGGCCGAGCTGGTCGGCGCTGAGCATCAGCGAGCGGTCGAGGTGGTTGATGCCCTGGACGCGGTCCTTTGGCACCAGCTGGGTCAGGCCGCCGGTGGTGGTCACGATCAGCGGGTCGCCGTTCGAGCGGATCAGGCCGTCGATCCAGTGGCCGTTTTTCAGCAGGATGCCGCTGCCCTCGAAGCCGTGGGCGATGTCCGCCGAGGGATCAACGATGGAGGTTGCCGCGGAGGTCACGCCCTGCCGGGAGACCCAGCCTTTCAGATCCGGCGCGTAGTTCGGACCGGCGTCGCCGATGTGGTGGCACATCACGCAGCGCTGCACGAGGTCCTTGCCCCTGGCCGCGTCGCCGGTGAGCTTCAACACATCAAACGGGCTGTAGTTGGGCGCCGGCTTCGGCGGCACGATCACTTCCGTGAGCTCGATCTTGTCCGGATCGTAGATGCCGCGCTTCTTGAGTTCATCCTTCAGGCCGAAGCCCGACCAGGCGCCGGTGCCGCGGACGAAGAGCCAGTTCATGGCCGCCGCCTTCACCGCGCCGTCCGGGGTGGCGGAGACTTCGAAGAGGGCCTCGGCCGCCGACTTGTCATTGATGAACGAGAGCGACTCGCAGGCGAACTTGCGCTGGTCATCGGTCAGCGAGGCGTCCAGCGCGCGGGCCTTCAGATCCGGCACCGCATCGCTCGGCCACAGGCGCCAGGTCAGCTTCGCAAAGTCGTCGGTCCATTTCGACGGGCCCTTTTTCGCCAGCGAAATCTTCATCCGCTGCCAGACCGCGTTTTCCACGTTCTCAGCGCCGAGGCCGATCGATTCCAGGTAGTTCTTATCCTTGCCGTCCCAGCCCATCGCCACGGTCAGCAGGATCGGGGCGGACTTTTCGGCAGGCAGGCCGCGCATCGAGAGGGCGATATCCCGGCGCACCGCGGCGGCCGGATCGGCGGCCATCCGGGTGGCGTAAGGGAGGATGTCCTTGTCGGCGCGGCACAACGAGCGGTAGGCCACCAGGCGCTGCCAGGCGGTGTCGGAGGAAAGCAGCTTCACGCACTCGGTCTCGCCCTTCGCGCCCAGGTGCGGCAGCAGCCAGATGCCGCGCGCGGAAATCCACGGATTCGGGTCGGCGATGACCTTCAGCACCTCGCCGAGGACCGCGTCGCCTTTCGCTTCCAGGCCCTTGAAACCGGTCCAGCGCACGTTGATCGCCGGGCTTTTCAGGGCGGTCAGGCAGCCCTCGGTGGTGGCCAGATCGATGACCGGGTTGACCGGCTTGAAACCCTTTGGCGCGATCCGGTAGACGGTGCCGGAGCAGGAGTCGTCGAGGTCGCCGTGGCCGCCCACGCGCGGGTCGAACCAGTCGGTCACGTAGATGGCGCCGTCCGCGCCCACCGCCACGTCGGACGGGCGGAATTTCAGCGGGTTACCTTCTTCGCGGGTCTCCGGCTTCTTGGTGCCGCCGGTGAAGTCGGCACCGTCGAAGCTCTTCGAGAGGTTGCTGTCCATCCAGTCAGTGCGGTCCATCTTGTAGGTCGCGCCGACCGGTTGCGGCTGGTAGCCGAAGACCACGTTGCGCGCCGCTTCACAGCTCAGCAGGGTGCC
>JAQGPE010000361.1 GCA_028293225.1 Akkermansiaceae bacterium
CCGTGTTCACCCTCCGGCTGACGCCGGTGTTCATGGATGCGTATGTCCCGGCGGCTTCTGCTGGAGCCTCGGCCCGGAGCGACGCATCCTGGGGACAGGAAATGACGGCCCTGATCATCGATGACGAGATCCAGATCCGCCGGCTGCTGAAGCTGGCTCTGGAGTCGAAGGGTTATGCCGTGCATGAGGCGGAGACCGGCGAACTGGGCCTGCAGGCCTGCGCCGTGCATCGGCCGGATGTCGTGCTGCTTGACCTCGGCCTGCCGGACCAGGACGGCCTGACGGTGCTGCGGAGGCTGCGCGAGTGGAGCTCGGTGCCGGTGCTGATTCTTTCCGTGCGCGATGAGGAGAAGGGCAAGATCGCGACCCTGGAAGCGGGCGCCGACGACTACGTGACCAAGCCCTTCGCGACCGGCGAGCTGCTGGCGCGGCTGGCGGCGATCCAGCGCCGGCATCACGGCACGGATTCACCGGAGATCGTCTTCGGGCCGCTGCTGTTGAGGCTGGACCGGCATGAGGCGATTCTCAGCGGCCAGGAGCTGAAGCTCACACCGACCGAGTTCTCCTTCCTCCGCGCGCTGGTGAAGCACCCGGGGCGGATCGTGACGCAACGCCAGTTGCTGCGCGATGTCTGGGGACCGCAGGCGGAGGAACAGACCCACTATCTGCGGGTCTATGCCAATCTGCTGCGCAGAAAGCTGGGCGAAAGCCTGCTGATCCGCAACGAGCCGGGGATCGGCTACCGGATTGTTGAGCCGCTGGTTTGACGGGAGATTCGGGATTGATCGACCCCGCTTCCGCCGCTAAAAATCACGAGAGATGGACGCAGCAACCCGGAAGACGCTACGCATGGTTCTCGCAGTGGCGGACAGTGTGCTCTTAATATGCGGTTTTTCGTTTGATGCGGGGAGTTGGGGATGGGGCGACATTTTCGGGATACTCTCGGCTGCGATTATCGGATCGGCTGTGGCTTTCAATCTCTACATGTGGCCGAGGCTGGGAGCCGGAAATCATCAGATTCTCAGCGTGCTGGCGCCGATCCTGATCATTCAGGTGATTCGTGATGCCTTGAAGAGGGAAGATTGGCCTTGGGTCATTACGATCCTGTGGGTGCTGCTTTTTGTCGGAGTTCACATGGCTTCCATCAAGCTGTCGAAGCCGGCCGCCGCTCCCGGGCAGGGGAAGAGCGCCTGACTTCGGGAGCGTGGCAACCGGTGCTTTCTGAAATCATGGAGCCGCCTCTACAAATCCGGCTCCAACCCGCCACCTGGGATGATCTCGGCTTTGTGTGGGCGCTCCACCAGGCGGCGATGCACGACTACGTCGACCGTACCTGGAGTTGGGATCCGGCGGTACAGGAGACGCATTTTGCGAAGAACTTCGACCCGGCGACGCTGCAGATCATCCATGCCGATGGTGCGCCCGCCGGCTACCTTTCCGTGAAACGGCAGCCGGCTTCGATGCACCTCGCGGCGATCGCTCTGGAGCCTCGCTTTCAGAAGCGCGGGATTGGGACGGCGTTGCTGCGTACTCTGGTGGATAGGGCTGCCGCCGATGGCCTGCCGGTGGATCTTCAGGTGTTGAAGGTGAACCCGGCCCGTGGGCTTTATGAGCGGCTGGGCTTCCGGGTATTTGAGGAGACGGCGACCCATTGCCGGATGACGACTGCCGTCAATTTTTCCTGATTGAGAGCTGGTCATTTGACCACCTGTTTGCTAGATCCCGCGCATGCCAACCCGCTGCTCCTGGCTTCCCGCCGATCGCGAACTCTACGTGAAATACCACGATGAGGAGTGGGGTGTGCCGTCCTACGATCCGCGCTACCTTTTCGAAATGATCTGTCTGGAAGGCGCGCAGGCCGGGCTGTCGTGGTGGACCATCCTGCAGAAGCGCGAGCACTACCGGGCGGTCTTCCATCACTTCGAGCCGGAGATCGTGGCGAAGATGACCGATGCGGAACTGGAGAAGCTGGTGCTCGACGCCGGGATCATCCGTCACCGCGGCAAGATCTACTCCGTGCGTGCCAATGCCCAAGCGTGGCTGGCACTCGGCGAAAAGGAAGGCGATCCGGTGAAGTGGCTGTGGAAGTTCATCGGCGGCAAGCCGCGGGTGAATGCCCGCAAGGTCATGAGCGAAGTGCAGACCAAGACTCCGGAATCGGAAGCGATGAGCAAGGCGCTGCGCAAGGTCGGCTTCAACTTCACCGGTGCGACGACCATGCATGCCTACATGCAGGGAGTCGGGATGGTGAATGATCACACGGTGGACTGCGTCTGTTACAAGGGGCCGTTGCTCACAAAGGGCTGAAGGGTGCCGAAATGGTTGCAACGGGCGTTTGATCTTGTGGTCCGGTTAGACGCTCTCATACGAATCCGGAGATGATTCGTCCGAACTCCATCTGGTGTCTGCTCTGGGCCTTCGGGTCGCTTTTCCTGGCCGGGACCGGTCATGCGGAAGAGGAGTGGCGGACCTGGAAGAGCTCGGCAGGGACGTTCATTGAGGCCAAGCTGGTCTCTTTCGACGGCAAGCAGGCCAAGCTGGAAAAGAAGGACGGTAAGTTCCTGACGGTGCCGGCCACCGCCCTCTCTCCCGAGGACCAGGAGGTTCTCGCCAAAAGCCTGATCGCGCCAGTGGTGAAGGGCGATCCGTTCATTTCGGGAATCGCGGCGAAGCCGGGAGTGATCTCCGCTCCGATCGTTTGCGAGGCGGACAAGACCTGGTCGTATCTGCTCTATCTGCCGAAGGATTTCCACAGCGGACGCAAATGGCCGGTGTGCTTCGTGATGGATCCGGGCGGCATGAAGGCCAGTGGGTTGGAGCACTACATCCCGGCAGCGGAGCGACTGGGCGTGATCCTCGCCGGATCGGTGGAATCGCGGAATGATTTTTCCGACTCGGAAGTGGCCATGATGGCGATGGTCAAGGATGTGAACGCCAGGGTGCCGGTGCTGCCGAAGTTCGCGATGACCAGCGGCATGTCCGGCGGCGCGCGCATGGCCTACCTGATGGCCGAGTATGAACCGACCGTGTCCGGCGTGCTGTCGATCGCCTGCGGCGCCGGTGTCTACGTGAAGGACGGCGGTTTCCGCCAGCCGGCGCTGCGCAAGAGCACGGCCGTGGTCACGCTGATCGGTACCAACGACTACAGCCGCACCGAGGCGGTGCAGGCCCACAACGGCTTCGGCAAGGACGCGCCGATCCTATGGTTTGAAGGCCACCACGACTGGGCAAGCAAGGAACTCATCGGAGAGGGGATGGCCGTGCTCTACGGGAAAATCCTGGAGCGCTGCAAGGACAAGAGCTTCGATTTCCTGAAGGAGGATTTCGCCAAGGACCAGCTCACCGTGGCGCGGGAAAACAAGGACAAGCAACCGGAGGTCACCTATCGCTGGGCGACCTTTCTCTCGAAGTTCCCCAGCGGGGTGGCAGCCACCCAGAAGGAGGCCGATGCCCTCAACTCGGCGCTCACCCAAGGTCCGCAGATCGCCAAGGGCGAGAAGGCGATGGAGACCTTTACGAAGAAGTATTTCTCGGAAGGATATCACGCCACCGACTGCGTCCCCAATCCCGGCCGCGACCACGAGGCCGGGAAGGTCTCCGCCGAAGTCGCAGGGTCACCGGCAGCGTCCCTGATCAAGCTGATGGGCGCCGAGTGCGACAAGCCCTGAGAAAGGGCTCAACTCTCCAGCAGGGACGGAGCGATGGCCTCGAAATCGCCGTCAACATGCACCACCTTCCGTCCCT
>JAQGPE010000363.1 GCA_028293225.1 Akkermansiaceae bacterium
CCAGTCGGTGCGGAAGGAGCCGGGCGCGACGGCGGTGACGTGGATGCCGAGGTCCTTCACCTCGCGGGCCAGAGTCTCGGAGATGCCTTCCAGGGCGAACTTACTACCGCAGTAGTAGGCGATGCCGGGCATGGTGATGTAGCCGCCCATGGAGGTGACATTGACGATGCGGCCGGAGCGGCGGCGGCGCATGCCGGGCAGGACGGCTTTCATCATGGCCACGGCGCCGAAGACATTCACATCGAACTGGTGCTGCATTTCCGCCAGCGGCGACTCCTCCAGCAAGCCTTCGTGGCCGTAGCCGGCGTTGTTGATGAGGACGTCGACGGGTCCGCAGGCCGCCTCGATTTCCGCGACGACGGCGTCGATGAGGTCGAAGCGAGTGACGTCGAGAATCACGGCGTGGGCGCGGTCCGGGTGGAGGCTTTCGAAAGCCTGGCGGGCCTCGTCATGGCGGACCGTGCCGGCGACGCGATGGCCGGCGGCAAGAGCGGCAGTGGCGAAGGCGCGGCCGAAGCCGGAGCTGACGCCGGTGATGAGGAAGAGCTGCGGGGAGCTGGATGAAGCGGGGCTGGTGGTGGTGGTGGCGTTCATGGGATGGAGCCAAGATCGCAGCATCCAGGGGGTCGGTCTAATATCTTGCCATGACCTGTTTCATACCTTTTAAGTATGGCGATTTTCCTGATTTATGGAGCTGCGTCACATCCGGTATTTCCTGGCGGTCGCCGAGGAGCTGAACTTCACCCGGGCGGCGGCGCGGGTGGGGATCGGCCAGCCGCCACTGAGCCGCCAGATCCGCGACCTGGAGGAGGAGACCGGCGCGGCGCTGTTTCTGCGGCTGCCGCAGGGGGTGCAGCTGAGTGAGGCGGGCGCGGCCTTTCTGCCGGAGGCGCGGGCGCTGCTGGCGCAGGCGGAGCGGGCGAGGGAGGCGGCGCAGCGGGCCGCGCGGGGGGAGAGCGGCAGCCTCCGGGTCGGCTTCACCGGCTCGGCCGCCTTTCATCCGCGGATGGCGGTGGCGGTGCGGCGGTTCCGGAAGAAGCACCCCGGGGTGGATCTGCAGCTGCGCGAGGAGCCGACGGCCGGGCTGCTGCGCCGGCTGGAGGACGGGGAGGCGGATGTGGTTTTCGTGCGGCCGGGCAGGGAGCGGCCGCCGGAGGGTCTCCAGATGGTGGAGCTGGAGAAGGAGCCGATGCTGCTGGTGCTGCCGCGTGGCTTTGCGACACGGGAGGCAGTGGCCGTGGGGCTGGGGCTGAAGGCGATCGCGCAGGAGCCGCTGATTCTTTTTCCGCGCAGCGCCGGGCCGGGCTTTTACGAGGAGATTCTGGGCGCCTGCCGGCGGGCGGGGTTCACGCCCGTGCCGGGGCAGGAGGCGCCGCAGATGACCTCGATCGCGATCCTGGTCGCCGCCGGGCTGGGGGTCTCGCTGGTGCCCGCCAGCCTGGCGCAGATCCAGGTGTCGGGAGTGGTCTACGCGCCGGTCGGCCAGGGGCCGGCGCCGGTCAGCCGGCTGTGCGCGGCGGTGCGGGAGGGGCGGATGTCCCCGGCGCTGCGGAATTTCCTGACGCTGCTGGGGCCGGCTGCGGTGGGGAAAGAATGACAGGGAGCGGCGAAGGGTTTCTAGCTAGACATCCCCTTTACTACCGCTTCCGGCAGGCTTTTCCCGATCCTGACGACCTCTGATCCAGCTGTTCCCCTGCCCCCTATCCACCCTTGAAACAGGAACTGACCGCCCATTTCGAGCCCCTGCTTGAGGTGGCTGAAAAACTGAAGGAACTGTATGAGCGTCAACCCGGCCTCATCAGGGAGTCGCATGGCTTCAACCTTTTCACGATCTTGCTCAAGGAGACGGATGAGACCCGCCTGCACAGCAGATTTCTCCAGTGCCTGCTGGACCCTCAGGGCAGTCATGGCCGGGGAGAAATTTTCCTCCATCTCTTCCTCCTCACCATCCAGACTTGGATCAACGGGCATGGGAGAGCCGGGGACATGCCGGTGGTATTTCCCGCCGCGAGGATGAACTGGACGGTGCGTAAGGAAGTCGGACGAAGCTCCGGCCACGGTCAGCTCGACCTGCTTCTGGAGTGCGACGGCTGGGCGGTCGGTATCGAGAACAAAATCTACGCCTACGAGCAGGACCGGCAACTGGAGTCCTATGCGACATTCCTGGAAGAGCAGTATCCGGGCAAGTGGCAGCTGCTTTACCTGACTCTCGATGGCAAGGAGAGCAGGACGGCCGGGGCTCATCCCTATCACCGGATTTCCTACCGCGATCACATTCTGCATTGGCTGAACGACTGCATCGACGCCACCCGGACATACGGTGAAGGCTTTTCTTCACCTGTGAACCAGGCGTTGAGTCAGTACCGGCATGTCGTGCAGGGACTGACGGGCAGGGATCTCAGCGACCGACTTATGGAACCGATTCTCGACGAAATCATCAAGCGCCCGAATCTATTGCGCTTCCGGAAGGACCTGACCTTTGCGCTGGAGAAGGCCAAGACCGTCTTTCTCAACCGCCTTGCCGCCGCTCTCATCAGGGGCATCGAATCCTCCGGCGCATGCAGAGCAGGCTATACCGAAGGGACCAACGAAGAAACTTTCGGAGCCAACGATTATCACAGCCTGACGCTGAGCGGCAACCTGGGCGAGGCGCTGCTTCCCCATCGCTTCATCATCTGCATTGAAAATGATCTCGAGGACGAGGTGCTGGCCCTCGGGGTCTTTCTGGACGTCGACGAGGCGAAGCCAAGCGATCTCGAAGCCCACTGGATCCGGGAGATCAACAGGCTGACGGGGCAGAAGCCGCCCGGCGGGCAAGGGGCCGGTCTCAAGTCGACCAACGCAACGGAGTGGTGGCCGCTCGGCTGGATCAATCTCATCGAGGATCTCAGTGACGAAGGGATCGCCTGCCTGATCGAGCGGAATCCCGAGAACCCGGTGGAGATCCTGGCGGAGGAGCTCTGTTCGCAGATCGTCCGCTACGTTCAGGCTCTGCTGGATGCGAGCGGGAAGGTGGAGGGGCGGTCCCCTGCCATCGAGCGATGATCCAGATTTCCACCATTGGGGTGAAAGACGCGGCGGGCCGGGCGCGTCCTAATCGGTCTGAACCTGCCGCACGACGATGCCCCTGCTTCTCGGAACCCGCAATCTCCTCCTGACTGCCGTCTGCCTGCCCGTGCTGCTGCTTTCCGGCTGCAAGAGTTCGCAGCTCGAACCGAAGGTGGCCGAGACCCTGACCAAGGGCGGCAAGGTGATTTCGGTCTTCGGAGCCAAGGTCATCGTGCTGGCCGACCAGGCGACCAACTTCGCCTCCGCGGAGTATGAAGACGGCGGCTACAAACAGGTGATCGTGAAGACGGGCGGAAAAACCACCTGCACCACCGCGCTGCACACCGGGAGATACAAGTCGATCATCGA
>JAQGPE010000367.1 GCA_028293225.1 Akkermansiaceae bacterium
ACGTGGCGGTGGAAGTCCTCGCTCGACTCGTTCTTCTCGATCGCCTCTTGTGCGCGTTCGTCGAAGTCGCCGAGGCCATTCTTCTTGGCGGCGCGGGCGGCTTCGTGGATGCGGGCGGCGCGACCCCGCTCAGCGGTCAAGGCGGCGTCGCGCTTTTGGTCGGATTCTTCGACGGTGATCGTCGGCTTGACGGGATCGCTCATGGTATTGGTGCGTGTGGAAATGTCTGCGGCAGCAAGGCCTTCGAGGTAACTGACGCGGGTCTTCAGCTCGTCCGCAGCGCGGCCGAAACCGGTGTCCACGTCGGCGGGAATCGTCACGAAAGAGACCTCCTTCGGCTCCCAGTCCGTGACCCGCCAGGTCGTTTTGGTCGGGTAGCCGTCGGCATCCACCTCCCTGGATTCCATGACCTCGGCAAAGACCCGGTAGCCAATCGAAACGTTGCGGATGATGCCGGCGTCGATGTCCTTGATCAGTTCCTTCGTGTCCTCGTTGGGAGACATCCGGACGATCACGGAGACCTTGTTTCCGGAAAGTGTGGCGCTCTCGATGATGCCGCGGATCTGGGTGCGGTCGTGCATCCACAGGGCCGGGGCGTTGCCGGACTTGAACCAGTCCATGCGAACGCTCTTCGGCGCGTGATCGAGGATCTCGAAAGTCGAGCCCCAAAGCTGGACGACGCCATCAGTGGAGGCGGTGAACTCGTAGCGGATCGACTCGTCGCCCTCCGTCGGCTCGCCCTCAGCCCGCACGCGGGTGATGACGCCGGAGAGGTGGCGGGTCTGAATGGCGTCAGGACGCTCGGAAGCAGCGGGCATGCAAGGCATGTCGCAGGGCTTCACTCGTCATCCTCTTCGTCGTCGGGGTCCGGCGTGGCAGCCTTCTTTTTGCCCTTCGCGTCCGGGGTGTCGGAGGTCTGCACGACGACGCCGATGCGAGGATCCAGGCCGCGCTCTTCCATCATCTCTTTCTCAAGCGCGAGCTGATCGAAGATGTCTTCCACGTCCTCGCCGGTCCGCTCCGCGATGACGCGTCCGCGGGTCGTGACGCCGAGGGCGATCGCCGCCGAAGAGGCCTGCACTTCCTTGAGCGGGTCGACCCAGTCCCAGCCGCGACCGAGGAATTTGAACTCGTCGTTATCGATGCAGGAGTCGAGCTTCCGGCCATCGATCGGCGTTTCCGGATTGAGGCGAAGGATCGACGCCCATGAGGTGAAGTAGGGCTCCTCGTGGTGATCGATTACGATAGCCTGAAGCATGCGGTAAATGCCGCGCTGCTCGATGTCACCTGCCCGGATGGATGAGTAATTGACGCCCTCCAGGTTGTTCGAGATGGCGACGTAGGAACCGCCGAGCCCGGAGGCCAGGCCGCGAAGCATCGCCTGCGTCATCGTGTCGATGTTCGACGGCGGGAACTTCGGATCGTAGGCAACCGGCTCCACGTTCGGAGGAAGCATCTCCCACTCGCCCGGCTCAAGCGTGCGGCGAAGCATGTCGTCGCCTTCTTCCTCGCCTGGCACCTCACCGTCATACTCGGGTGTCGTCTTGTAGAAGCCGCCCTTCGACGCGGCGACGCGGGAGGCCATGATCACAGCTTCCTCGAACTTCTGAAGCATCTGCGCACGGATGGCTGGCGATGCCAGCCACGACACGCCGCGAGTCTGTCCGGGCGTCTCCTGCAGGAACGTGAGGCGGGCACGGGTGGCGGAGATGCGCTGGTGAGTCTCGCGCGTGGTGTCCGCGAAAAGGATCTCGCTGGGGTGCCGAGTCAAAACCCAATAGGCAACGGGCGCGTCGTTCTCGTCGACCTCGACGCCCATTTTGATACGGTTCCCGTTCGGTAAGGTTTCGTTCTTGGTCCAGTCGACGAGAGTCGCGTCAACGATCCGGGAAGCGAAGCGGTAGCGGTTCTTGTGGCCGGGGTAGAACACCTCGAAGACCTCGCCGTCAGTGGCGAGGGTGCGGATCCAAAGATTCGCCAGCTCGCGCCGGGTCATGCGGCCGCAGACCGTCGGGCAGTTGCGCAGCTTGGCCGCGGCCTTCCAGTGGCCTTCGAGCTGCACGTTAAAATCCCGGTCCAGCTTCTTCCCCTGGTAGCGCCGGGCGAGGAGCGTGAAGCCATTCGGCCCGACGACGTTCGCCTCCAGCAGGCGGAGGAACTGCCGTGCGTAGTCGTTGTTTCGCGCGAGGTCGCGGGCGCGGGCCTTGATCCTGTTGAGATTGAAGTAAAGCGCCGTGTCGGCGGACACGTTCTGCACGTCCCACGACAGGTAGCTCGCGCCGGATGCGGCCGCGTAGTAGCTGCGACCGCGGCGAGCGGGAGCCCCAGAGGTGTCGCTGCGGAGAGAAGCGGCCACCTCATCAAAGCGCTTTGGCAGTGCGCTGCCGACAGGTGAGGAGAGGCGAGCGACCGGCTCTTCCTGGCGGGTCCGACGGAAGGGATTCTTCATGTGTCAAAGCGGTGGCCGATGCGCTTCCATCGACGGTTCTTCCGGGTGAGTCCCGCGGCCGCCCGCTCGGCATCGATCAGCCCGAGGAGCCAAGACCGGTGAGAGCGGAGATCGGCGAGGCTCATGCGCTGCACCTGGCGCATGCCGGCCTGTGTCTGGATCTGGTAGGACTGCACACCCTCCCCGGCCAATACGGCGGAAATCGAGGCATCGACCCGGGCAAGGTCAGCTTCGAGCGCAGACGGCGTGGCGGTTGCGGCTCCGGGATCAGGAAAGATGGTGATCTGCTGGGTGTGGGCGGTCTGCCGGTCGGCGCCATTCGCCACTAGGACAAAGAGATCGTAGACACCGGCGGGCCACGTGGCGGTGACAGAGGCGATCGCGCTCCCGACGAGGGCGTTGCCGGAAGCAGCGAGCGCCACGGTGAAGCGCGACGATGCCGAGCGCAGAACGACGCTCCCCGTCCAGCCCGCCGAAACGGGATAAGCAGAAAACACGAAGCTGAAATCGATCTTGTTGCCCGCGTAGGCCGTGGTCCGGCAATCCATCACGGGGCATGACGCGCCTCTAAATGCTCCATCCTCCGCCGCGCTTGAACGGGCCGCGGTCGCGGCTCGGTTTCGGAGCGGGTCTGGAGGCTGGCTTCACCTCGTCATGCACCCGCGCGGCCTTCGTAATTGGCTGCGTCTCCGGCGCGGGAGCCTGCTCTTTCGCTGCTTTGGCCTGTGCCGCCTCCTTCCGCCGAAGGCGACGAAGCGCCATCGGCAGGGAGCGAAGGGCCGCCAGGGCGTAGACACGGCAGTCGAGCGGTTCGTTTCGCGCGGCTTCCTCGCCCTTCTTCTTTTGCCACTTCACTGACGGCGTGCCGCTCTTCCACTTCTTGATGCACTCTTCTGCTGTCAGGCCGCGGAAGTACTCGACGGAATAGCTGAGCGGGAAGTGACAGGGGGCGGAGGTCTCCGAGCCCTTGGCCAGCCGGGAGTAGATCACTTCCTTCGCGGTGTCGGTGCCAACGATCGCGATACGGACACGTTCCTTTTTCTGATCGCTGAAGCGGGCGAAGATCGGTTGCCCTGGCACGTTCGAGCCCTTGGAGGCGTGGATGTGCCGGAAAGCTTTGCCCCGGGCGAACTGGTAGACGGCATCAGTGCGGTGGCCGCCGAGGTCCACGAAGGCCGCCGCGATCCGGAGTTCCCGGCCATCGGTGCGCCGGTACACCGAATCGGCAAGCAGGCGGTCGAGCTGATCACGAGTGGTCTTCTTTTCCGGATCGCCTTCGATGGTGAGATACTCGATCGACCAGGACTCTTCACCGGCACCCCATGCGACGATCTCGATTTCAAAGCGATTGTCCTGAGTGTCGATGCCGGCCGTGATGATCTCCACCCCGAGCGGCAGACTCTGGCCGTCGTAATCCTCGCGGCTGCGGAACAGGTGTTCGTGATCGAGATCCGCCGTGCTGAAGGCGTAGGAGCGCCCGAGCACGGTATTGTGAAAAACCTTCTCAAGCTCCTGATCGCCCTTCGCTTCGTTCCACTCGTCGCAGATTTCGACCCAGCCCTTGAACGGCGAATAACCGGCCCAAATGCGATACGAGCGCACCGATGCCGGGGCGAACTTGGTCGGAACCCAGCGAGCCGTGCCGCCGCATTTCTCATCCCGGATCATCTCAAAGCGCTCGTGCTCCTCGATCCAGTCGCCACAGTTCGGGCAGCAGCACTGCCCGTAGCTCTCCTTTTCCCGGTCGCTCTGAAACTGTTCAAACTCCAGCGCGAAGTGCTCACCGCAGCGGGGGCACGGCACGCGATATTCGCGCATGTCCCCTTCCTGCACGCCTTTTTCGATCCGGCTGTATCCCTTCACCGTGGGCGTGCCGGTGGCGTAGTGGAAACGGTTGGCGATGAAAGTCGTCTGGCGGGCGCGGGCCAACTTGATCGGGTCGCCTTCTTTTCCGGCGCTGGCCGGGTAGCGATCGACCTCGTCGGAGATCAAGGCGCGAATGGGACGCGATGCCAGGGAAGCCGCCGAGTTGGCGCCGACGAACTGGATGAGCCCGCCGGGGAAAGCCTTGTGGCGAATGGTGTTGCCGCTCTTCTTTTTCCGGTCGTCGATCTTTCCCTTCAGCCGCGGCGTGTCCCGAAACATCGGAGTGACGCGGTCCTTCGAGTAGTCCTCAGTCATTTCAATGGTCGGCTGCATGACCATGATCGGGCACGGGTCGCAGTCTGCCAGGTAGCCAACCAGGTTGTTCGCCGTCTCCGAGGCGGCAACCTGCGAGGACTTCGTAAACCACACGGTCTCGACCTCCGGCTCCTTGATGCAGTCGAGGATCTCCCGCATGTAGGGGGTGCGATCCATTTCGAAGCGGCCCGGCTCAGCGGACGACTCTGGAGAAAGCCGCCGGTATCTGTCCGCCCATTCGCTGGGAAGCAGGTCGGGCGGCGGCATCAGGGTGGCGAGGGCCTTACGCTTGAGGGTCTGAATGTTCATCGTCGGTTCCTTCCGCGAGTTCTGTTAGGGCGCGTTTCGCCTCCGCATCGACCAGGGCTTTGACTGAACGCGCGTGGCTGCCGCCGATCTTCGCGGCGACCTTCGAGCCCATCGCCAGGATCTTGACCCGGAAGGCAGCGAGCATGTCGGTCCAGGCCTGTTCGACCTCGCCGGACTCGACCAGCTCGCCGCGTCGGATGGCGTTGGTCATCTCCTTTTCGAGCCGCTGCTCCTTGGCCAGCTTGGCGCGCTCGACTTCGAGGCTGAGCATTTCGCCGCCTTCAGGATCGTCCTGCGTGACGAGGGTCCGCTCGTACTGGATGCGCCAGTCGAAGACGTCCCGGATGCGAACCTCGTAGGCGTTGCCGGTGCGAGTGTGGGGGCATCCGTTCGCAAACCACTTTTTCAGGGTGTCCGTCTTCTTGCCGAGGATGCCAGCGGCATCGGCCAAGGTGAACAGTTCTGTATCGGTTCCCAGCATCAGGGGTGGTGGTCTCGCACCCCGGAAATCCTTTGAAGCGCTGGGCCTACCTGTCGCAGGGCACCACCACCACCCCCCTACCGGCTATAGTGCCTAGCGAAATCCTGCGGTCTCGGCGCCCTCACCTGGCGACGCTGGGCAGGACCCAAACCCGGGGGGTATTTTCGTTGCACTTTGCAATCATGACTTCTCCACTCCGGATTCTAATTGCATGCTGCACGGTATCAAGTTGATGGTTAAGGACTCATGACTATCGCCTTGACACTGCGGACGCTTTGACCATTACCCTTTAAAGCCGAAGGCGTCTGAGGGCGTTGGCCAACGCTGTGTCGAATTCCACCTCGAATCTCTCGGTTCCAATCTTCTCCTGCATCTCATCCAGCTTTGCGTGAATAAGCTCCTGCACGGTTGTGAAGGAGAACACCCGTGAGATCTGCCTGTTCCCTGTCTTGTAGCGTGGCTGGTCGGGTAGTGGCGTGAAGATCCCTTTCCCACTCATGCCTCCGAGGTTCTGCACCCGAAATGCCTGGTCGATCACCTCCCCCTTGTAGTTGACCTTGAAGACGCGCCGCTTGCTGCTGCCTTTGCCTTTGAAGTTCTGCTTCACTAACAGCTTCTTGCTGGCCTCTACACCCAGCGCCTTGTCCATCACGGTGACCTTCACGGACAGGCTGCCTTTCGCGGCCTTGGTGATCGTGATGAGCGCTCGAATGTCGCTCTGCTTCCTCAGCGCCATCTCGGTTGCCAGTTCCTTCACCGTCCGGCTCTGGACGGTTCGCCCGGCACGGTTGAGCGCCTGCTGTGCGGCGTTCGGGACCGCGTCTTTCTCCAGCTCGGAAAGGCCCTTCAGCACGTCATCGATCTTGGATGTCACCGAAATGATCATAGCGCTTTCCGGAGATGTTCTGCGGTTTCTGGGTGCATCACGTATGCGCCATTGACGAAGTATGCGTGTTTCATCGGCCTCCAGTTGCGCGAATTCTTGCGCCACTTTTTGACGATGCGTTTCCGCTTCGAAACAGGCTGCCTGTAAAACTCTACCATCAGATGGCTCTCGATGATCCTGACGCCGGGCATCAAAACATTGGGTCGCGCACTCATGCTGCCTTCCCTTTCGGTTTGTTGCTAACGTCGGCGCCGCGCCGGCCGGATTCGGCACGGGAAAGAAGCGGCGTCTCAAGCGCCTTCTGCACCTCCCATCCCTGATCCAGGCGGAAGCGCAGCGTCGCACGGGAAATGCTCGGATCTGCCTTCTCAAGCAGTTCGTCGAGCGTGAGGGATTCGCCGTTGAGCTTCCACTTCCGCCCGCTCGGCTTGCCCCTCGGTTTCGCCCGGTCGCGCCACGCGCTGGCGGCCTTGAATCTGATGCTGCCTTCGCCCAGGAGCCTCTTGAACACCGGAAACGGCATGTGAGCCCTTCCGATGAAGAGCGTGTGCAGGTAGCGCGGAGAGAAGCCTGCATCGGCAAGGCGCTGCCAGAGCCCTTCGACTTGGTCTTCCCAGAATCGTGCCTCTGCCTCAATCGCCTGCGCCTTCTTCAGCGCGCGTTCGAAGATCGTCTCGCCGGTCGCTACTGATCGGCGCTTTCCTTCTGCGTCCCGCCAAGTGGCGGTGAATGATCCATTTTTCTCGCGTTGTGCTGTTGCCATCTGGAGTGCCTGTCGCGGGTCTTTCTAATCACTTGTCAGCGCTGGAACGCTTGCGGCTGTGAGGCTCGCGAGCGCTCCGGCTCTTTTCGTGCAGAAAATTCCCATCGCCATAGCAGCTAAAATAGCTCAAATACCCGCGCTTCTGAAAAACGATTGATCCACCCATTTGAAACGCTAGGCAAACAGATCCCCCTATGTCCGACCCAACCGAAATAATCGCGAGGACGATAGCATCTCTTGCGGCCGGAGGCTACGTCGTCAAACATGTTGAGTCGTACATCTCTTTACTTCTAAAGCCATCGTTGGAGGTAGTGGGAAAAGAAGCTCAAGGAAGAATCAAAAATTACTTCGCAGAAGCTAAGAAAGCCCAGAAAGCATCCAATCTGAGAGGTCATCTTGAAAAAGTGTCTGCCCGAAGACCTACGAGCAGACGAGCGAAGAGTGCGTCGGCTGGTTTGGGAGGCATCGATATGATCGAAGAATGGACCAAAGGAGCGGAAAACGTAGATCCTGAAGACGATGTCCTAGGAAGAATCTGGCAAGATATACTTTGCGATATACTCGAAGGCAACTATCCAGAGAAAGAGCTAACCCGAATTCTCGCTCAGTTAAATCGGGATGAAGCGATTTACATTCTGGGATTTATGAAACACTCCCTTAAAGAGGCGATGCTGTTAGACGACAGAATGACGGTAAATGCCATTTCTATGAAGAAGCTTCAGGATTTGAAGCTGATTTTGAGATCCGACATAATTCTTCACGCCGCACTGTATGGGGTACTAAGCGTGATA
>JAQGPE010000384.1 GCA_028293225.1 Akkermansiaceae bacterium
CGGCATCGTCCGCATCAAGACCGGCCACGACTTCTCGAACTACAAGCGGCCCACCCTGCTCCGCCGCATCGACCGCCGCCTTCAGGTCCACGAACTGCCTTCCATGGCCGCCTACGTGAAGCTGCTGCGGGAGCAGCCGGAGGAGGTCCGGAGCCTCCTTCGCGACCTGCTCATCACGGTCACCAATTTCTTCCGCGACCGGGACTCGTTCGACTACCTGGAGAAACAGGTCATCCCCCTTCTCTTCGAAGGCAAGACCGCCGGCGACTGCGTCCGGGTCTGGAGCTGCGGCACCGGCACCGGCGAGGAAGCCTACACGCTGGCCATGCTGCTGATGGAGCACCAGTCCACCCTCCCGGACCCGCCGCGCATCCAGGTCTTCGCCAGCGACATCAATGAGGACGCCCTGCGCATCGCCCGCGACGGCTCCTTCAGCACCGCCATCGCCGGAGACCTGCTCCCCCACCGCCTCCGCCGCTTCTTCGTCAAGAGGGCCGGCAACTACTGCGTCACGAAGGATCTCCGCGACGCGGTCCTGTTCGCGCCGCACAATGTCCTGCGCGACCCGCCCTTCTCGCAGCTCGATCTCATTTCCTGCCGCAACCTGCTGATCTATCTCAATCGCGAGACGCAGAAGAAGGTCATGGAAATCTTCAACTTCGGCCTGAATCCCGGCGCTTACCTTTTCCTTGGCTCTTCTGAAGGGATCGAGGCCAGCGAAGCGCTCTTCGGCACCGTCGATAAGAAGCACCGCGTCTACCGGAATCTCCAGGCTTCGAAGCGCTCCCTGGCCGCGCTCGCCCCCGCCTCCGGCACCTGGGAGGCCCGCCCCCCGGATTCGCGCCCGCTCGGCAGCGCCACCACCGACGCTCTGGAACTCCTCCACCTCCGCCTCGCCAACCGCGACGTCCCGCCCAGCGTTCTGATCAATGCCAGCCATGAGATCGTCCATCTCAGCGAGGGCATGGCCGATTTCACCCTGATCCCCGCCGGAGCCCCCACCCGGGATCTGATCAAGAGTGTCCGCCCTTCGCTCAGGTTGGATCTGAGGGCCATCCTCATGACCGCGGAACGCGAGAGCCGCGAAGTCGAGGTCGAGCAGGTCAAAATGACCGAGGACGCGTCGGAGAGCTTCGCGACCCTGCGCGTCCGCCCGGTCGATCTCTCCGGCATCCGCTACTACCTGGTGACCTTCGACCGCAACAGCAGCCGGGCGCCGCCCCTGCTTTCCGGCGCGGTCTATCAGGCGGTCTCCGGGGAGCTGGCCATGGGCCTCGTGCTGAAACGCCTGGAGGAGGAGCTTCAGGAATCCCGCGACCGTCTCCGCCTGACCATGGAGCACGGCGGCATCGCCACCGAGGAGTTGAAGGCCTCCAACGAAGAACTCCAGGCCATCAACGAAGAGCTGCGCTCCACCACCGAAGAGCTCGAAACCAGCCGCGAGGAACTGCAGTCGATGAATGAGGAGATGGTCACCATCAACCACGAGTTGAAGGACAAGATCGAGGAAATCAGTAGCAGCAATTCCGACCTGCAGAACCTGATGCACTCCACCGACATCGGGACCATTTTCCTGGACCGGCAGCTCAACATCAAGCGCTACACCCGCCGCGTCGAGCAGCTGTTCAATATCATTCACACCGACATCGGCCGCCCTCTCGCCCACCTCACTCACAAGTTCGACTACCAGGACCTGGCCGCGGACGCGGCGACGGTTCTGACCTCCCTGCAGACCGTCGAACGCGACATCCACGTCGCCTCCAGCGGCGCCAGCTACCTCGCCCGCCTGGGACCCTACCGGACCACGGAAGACCGCATCGAGGGCGTGGTCATTTCCTTCGTCGACATCACGGAGCTTACCCAGACCGCCAATTCGCTGCTGGAACGCGAGCATCAGCTGCGCATGGCCCAGGAGGCCGCCCGCGCCGGCGTCTGGTCGCTCGACCTGAAAACCGGCGACGCCTGGTGGTCGGAGGAATACGTGAAGCTCCATGGCGGCCGCCTGGCCTCGGTCGAGCCCACCATGGAAAACTGGCTCCGCAACTTCCACCCCCGTGAAGTGGACAAGGTCAGCGCCCAGATCCAGAGCGCCATCCGCAACCGCAGCCAATACATCTACGAGTTCAAACTCGATCTCCCCAGCGGCGAGCACTGGGTCATGGAGGTCGGTCGCGCCATCTACGATGCCGATGGCCTCCCCATTCAGATGGCGGGCATTTCCATGGACGTCACCGAGCGCATCCTCCTGCGCCAGGAGCAGGCCGCACTCCTGCACCGGAAGGATCTGCATGAACTCAGCCTCCGCGAAGCCCACCGCCGCAAGGACGAATTCCTGGCCATGGTCGCCCACGAGCTGCGCACTCCCCTTGCCCCCGTCCGCACCGGCATTGAAATTCTCAAAAACTCCTCACTTGGACCGAACGAAGCCGCCAACGTGATTTCAACCCTTGAGCGGCAGGTCGTCCAGATGGTTCGCCTCATTGACGACCTGCTGGACGTCTCCCGCATCACCAGCGGCAAACTGGTTCTGGAACATCAGGCGGTCGATCTCGACCAGATTCTCGACCAGGCCGTCGAGACGATTCAGCCTCTGCTGGACCAGCAGCAGCATGAATTTGTCCAGCTCCGGCCGGAGACTCCCAGCCTCGTCTGGGGCGACGCTCCCCGGCTGGTCCAGGTCTTCTCCAATCTTCTCAACAACGCCGCGAAATACACCGCGCCCCACGGCAGAATTTCGATCGAACTGAAAGTCGAGATGGGCGAAGCGGTCATCGTCGTCCGCGACAACGGCGAAGGCATCGACCCGGCCATGCATGATCTGGTTTTCGACATGTTCGGCCAGGTCAGCCGGCCGGAGCGCCTGCCCCAGGGCCTCGGCATCGGCCTGTCGCTGGTGCGTTCGATCGTCACCATGCACGGCGGCACCATCGAACTCCGCAGCCAGGGCAAGGGCACCGGCTCGGAGTTCACTGTCCGCTTGCCGCGCCTCGTGGAGACCCCGCCCCCGGCTTCGCTGCCTGACCCGAAAGCCACTGCCGCGCCCGTTCTCCCGACCCACGAAATCGGCAAGGTCATGGTCGTGGACGACGGCATTTCCGCCGCCGACATTCTCAGCATGTTCCTGGAGCTGGAGGGCCTCACCGCCTTCACCGCCTACGATGGTCCGAGCGCCCTCGAGCTGATCGAGAAAGAGCGGCCCGACGTGGTCTTCTCCGACATCGGCATGCCCGGCATGGACGGCCACGAACTCGCCCGCCGCATCCGCGCCCTTCCCTACGGGGCGGAAATCATCCTCGTGGCCCTCACCGGCTGGGGCCAGGAAAGCGACCGCCTGAAAAGCAAGGACGCCGGCTTCGACCACCACCTCACCAAACCGGTCGACCCGAAAACGCTCCGCAGCTTCCTCAGCGATTGCCGGAAACTGCCCGCTTCAGAAAACTGATCCTCCCCGTCCGGTTCAAATTCATTTGTTCCAACAAATGTTTACCGAGAGCCGCTGATTTCCAGCCTCCCCGGTGACATTGTTCTTGCTGGAAGAACCGTCTCTTGATCCATACTGCACGGTCGCAGCTGGATTTCCGCCTGTTTGAAGGCCGATCTCCCCAAACCCCCTGCGATTTCAGTTACCCTATGAATCCAGCCTTATCCTCCTTCGCAGCGCTCCTCCTCGGCGCTACGGCAGCCCATGCCGCCACCATCTCCGTCAACTCGGGCAGCCTCGGCTCCGCTGCCGACGGTTCCGATTCCACCGGCGTGACCCTCGGCGTCGCCGGCCCGCTTGGCTCCCCCACCGACACGGCCGCCCACTACGGCGGCGGCACCACCGGCTCGCCGATCAACACCACCATCCCTTTCAACTCGGCCCTCAACCCGGCTTCCAGCTCTCCGTTCACCATCGAGTTCTGGGTCAAACCCGACACCAACGTGACCGACGGCTCCGGCCCGGCCCCGGTCTTCAACCGCGTCTCCACCAGCCCCCGCTCCGGCTGGGTCTTCTTCCAGCGCGATCAGACCCAGGGCTGGAACTTCGCCATGTACAATGGCACCGGCAGCACCGTCGGCACCCAGATGACCGGCGGCACCTACACCCCCGGCGTCTGGAGCCAGGTCGTGGTCACCTGGGACGGCACCGCCCCGACGATGTATGTCAACGGCGTCAACACCAACGCCGCCGTCACCGGCCCGGGCGGTTATGCCGCCAGCACCAGCGCGATCTTCTCGATCGGCAGCTACGACACCGGAGCCAATACCTTCAGCGGTGGCGTCGACGAAACCGCCTTCTACGGCACGGCCCTCAGCCAGTCCCAGATCCAGGCCCACTTCAACGCCGCCGGCAGCACCGACCCGAATGCTTACAGCAACCTGGTCACCGGCGATGGCGCCCTGCTCTACATCCGCAACGCCCAGGTCCCTGAGCCAGCCTCCGCCGGACTCCTGCTCCTGAGCCTGGCCCCGCTCCTGCGCCGCCGCCGTGCCTGAGACACGCCCGCCTTTCATTCATTCATTGATTCCCCACGGCCCGCCCCGGTTTCCCCCGGCGCGGGCCGTTCCTTTTCCCCCGCGGACCTTTCTTTGCGCATCCCACAATCGCGGGGCCCCCCCCCC
>JAQGPE010000208.1 GCA_028293225.1 Akkermansiaceae bacterium
GAGCTTTTCCAGGTCGTCCCGCTCGCTTTTCTGGACGCGGATCTGGATCGGGAAGCGCTGGCGACCCTCGATGGTGGTGCTGACGTTCTTGCCGCCGATGGCGACTTCCACGGCATCGAGCACGTCCTTCGCGCTGAGGCCATAGCGGGCCATCGCCTGGCGGTCGACTTCGACATTCAGGTAGGGCTTGCCCTGGATGCGGGAAGGGGTGACGCCGACCGCGCCGTCGATGCCGCGGACCAGGCGCTCGACCTCGAAGGCCTTCTGCTGGAGCTCGTCGAGGTTGTTGCCGTAGATCTTGATCCCGACCTGGGCGCGGATGCCGGTGTAGAGCATCAGGATGCGGTTCTCGATCGGTTGCAGGAAAGCCGGCACGTAGCCGGGGACCTGCTTCATTTTCTCGGTCAACTCGGCCTTGAGTTTCTCGATGGTCATGCCGTCCCGCCAGGCCGGATTGCGCTTCACGCTGAAGCGGCCATCGGCGATGTACTCCGGCTTCAGCATGATGGTGGTTTCTAACATCTCGGTGGGTGCCGGATCGGTGGCGGTCTCGAACCGGCCGAGCTTGCCGGCGACCGAGGCGACCTCAGGAACCTTGCTGATCACCTCGTCCTGCCAGGACATCACGCGCTGGATTTCCTTCAGACCGGTCTTCGGCATCAGCACCGGCATGTAGAGCAGGCTGCCTTCATTGAGCGGTGGCATGAATTCGCGACCGAAGCCGGTGACGGCCGTGGCCAGTTGCGGGTGACCGGCGTCGCGGATCTTTTTGATCATGTCGCGCGGCAGCCCGAAGGCGGCTAAGAGAGCGACGGCGAGGATCAGGAAAGCGCTGACGACGACGGTGCGGCGATGCTTCAGCGCCCAGTCGAGCGTCGGCTCGTAGAGCTTCAGCAGCAGCTTCATCACCACGTTCTTGTCCTCGGAATGGAACGGTCCGCGAACCAGCAGCGAGCACAGCACCGGGACGAGCGTCACGGCCAGCAGGGTGGAGCCAATCATCGCGAAGGTCTTCGTGAACGCCAGCGGGTGGAACAGCTTGCCCTCCTGGCCGGTCAGCGCGAAGACCGGGACGAAGGCGAGAATGATGATCGCCATGGCGAAGAAGATCGGGCGGCCGACCTGCTTGCACGCGGCGAGAGTCACGGCGAGACGCTCCTTTGCGTCCAGGGCGCTGCCTTTTTCTTCCTCGGCCTTCTCCGAGTGGCGGATCACGTTTTCCGTTACCACGATGGCGGCATCGACCAGCACGCCGATGGCGATGGCGATGCCGGTCAGCGACATGATGTTGCTGGTGATGCCGAATTCCTTCATCAGCAGGAAGGAGATCAGGATCGAAATCGGCAGCGGCAAGGTGACGATCAGAATGCTGCGGAAGTGCCAGAGGAAGATCACGTGGGCCAGGGTCACGAGGATGATCTCCTCGATCAGCGCGTGCTTGAGCGTGTCGATGGTGCGGTCGATCAGCTCGCTACGGTCGTAGAAGGGTTTGATGGTGACGCCGGGCGGCAGGCTGGTTTTCACCTGCTCGATCTTCTCCTTGATGCGCTCGATCACTGCTTTGGCGTTTTCGCCGGTACGCATGACGACCGTGCCGCCGACCACCTCGTGGCCATTCACGTCGAGAGCGCCGCGCCGGAAGTCGCCGCCGATTTGAACCGTGGCGAGATCGCGCAGATAGATGGGCGTGCCGTTGACGGCTTTGACGGCCACCAGCTCCAGGTCTTCGGCGCTCTTCACCAGGCCGATACCGCGCAGCACGAACTCCGCACCGTTTTCCTCCACTACCTTGCCGCCGACGTTGAGGTTGGCGTTCTGGACCGCGGTCATCACCTCCATCAGGGTGACGCCGGAGGCGCGCATCTTGGTCGAGGAAAGCTCGATCTGATACTGCTTCACGAAGCCGCCGATGCTGGCGACCTCCGCGACGCCCTGCACGCTGGCGAGTTGGTAGCGAATGCTCCAGTCCTGAAGCGAGCGGAGCTCGGCCAAGTCGTAGCCGCCGTTCTTCGCCTGGGTGGGATCGACGTCGAGGTAGTACTGATAGACCCAGCCGAGACCTGATGCGTCGGGGCCCAACTGGGGCGTGACGCCCGCGGGCATGGAGGCCTGCAGGAAATTCAGCCGCTCCAGCACCCGGGTGCGGGCGAAGTAGGTGTCGATGTTGTCCTCGAAAATGATGGTCAGCAGCGAGAAGCCGAACATGGAGGAGGCGCGGACTTCCTTCACTCCTGCGAGGCCCTGGAGGCCGGTGGAAAGAGGGAAGGTTACCTGGTCCTCGACCTCCTGCGGACTACGGCCCATGTAGTCGGCGTAGACCTGGACCTGGTTTTCCGTGAGGTCGGGGATGGCATCGACAGGCGTCTGCCATAGCGCCCGGATGCCGAGCGCCACGATCAGGAGAGTCGCGCAGGCGACGATGAAGCGGTTCCGGAGGACCCACTCGATGATGCGTTCGATCATGGCTGTGGCTCAGGGTTGGATTTCGTCGCCGCAGTCGAGCATCTCGGCGCCGAAGTAAGGATTGTGATGCGGGCGGTCGCCGAGCTGGAACCAGCGGCCCGGCTTGCCTGCTTCCGGGACGGCGTCGCTGACCATGGGACATTCCCAGAGGTGGAAAGCGGGCGCGGTGGGGAGCTTGCGCAGCGGCTCGAGAACTTCCGAAGAGGCCGAGGTGAAACGGTAGAAGGCGACGCGGGCGGTCGTGAGGTCTTTGAAGCCGTGGAAATGTTTCGCACTGTCGAGAGCTTCGAGATGATCGGATGTTCCTGCCAAAGCAGTGGTCAGAGCAGTGGTCGTCTGCATGGCCGGTTCGCTGGCTTTGTTGAAGGCGGCGAGATCGTCGGCGGCGAGGGCCTCGGCCATGGCGTCCTGCAATTTCAGGAAATCGCCGATGGCCGACTGCTGCTCCTTGCTGAGTACGGTGATCTTAGGACTTGATCCGGTATCCTTGGTAGGAGCGGTGGCGAAGGAGCGGTTCATTTCCGCCTGGCCGTCGATGAGCAGATTGCCATTGGTTACCACCCGGTCACCTTTCGTGAGTCCTGAAAGGACTTCGACGAGGGCGTCACCGCGGCGGCCGAGTTTCACAGGAGTCCGCTCGTAGGCGCCGCTCTGGCGGTCCACGTAGACCACCGCTTCCGGGCCGGTTTCGATGACGGCGGAGCGGGGAATGGCGAGAGCATCCGGCAGAGTGATCTCGACCTGGCCATCGGCGTAGAGCTTGTGAAGCAACTCACGATGGCCGTTGACGACGGGATTCGGCAGCTCGACGCGAACTTTCGTAGAGCGGGTGGTTTCATCGAAATTCGGATCGATGAAGGTGACCTTGCCCTCGAAGGTTCTGCCCGGCAGCGCAGGGAGAGTGATCGTCACTTTCTGGCCGGTGTGAATCCAGGAGAGATCCATCTCGTAGGCCTGGAACATGAACCACATGGTGGAGAAATCGGCGATCTCGAAGAGCTTCTCGCCGGCGGTCACGTACTGACCTTCGTAGACACTTTGCGCGACCACCGTGCCGGTGAGTGGCGCGAGGATCGGGGAGTTCAGGACCTCGGCAGGTTTCGACGCGGCGTCGGCGATCTGTCCGGGAGTCAGGCCCATTTGCCGCAGGCGCAGGGCGGCGGCGTTTTTGAGATCGCCGCTGAGCTGGCGGTATTCGCGTTCCGCCTGGAGCAGAGCCGGACTGTAGAAATCGGCGAGCGGTTGGCCCTCGGTGACTTCGGCGCCGAGGTAGTTCACGTGGAGCTTGTCGACGCGGCCGTCAATGTAGGCGGAAATGTAGCGATGGCGGGTGGCGTCGTCATCGATCATCCCGGCAACCTGAAGCGTGCGGGCGAGTGGCTGGACCTTTGCCTCGGCCGTTTCGACATGCAGGACCTGCACCTGGTTTTGAGTGAGCGCGACGGTGTTCTCACCACCGGTGGCGTCGAAGCCTTTGTCGCCCTGATAGACAGGGACCAACTCCATGCCGCAGATGGTGCAGCGACCGGGTTTGTCGCTCTTGATCCAGGGGTGCATGGGGCTCTGGTAGAAGAGCACCTTCTTTTCGGACGACTGCGCCGTAGTGGCGGAAGCGGGTGGGCCGGCGGGTTTCAGGAACCAGGTGGCGGTCGCGGCGATGGCGACGGAGAGGAGGACAATGAGGAAAGTTTTCATGGCGGCGGTTACTGCCGGTTGGGAACGAGGACGTAGAGGTCTTCCAGAGCGGCAAGCTGCATGGCGATGTAGCGGCGCTGCTCGAGACGGATCGAAAAGAGGAGCCGGTTCGATTCCAGCAGATCGGTGAGGGGGGACTTCGAGGTAATCCAGGAATCCTCCAGTGTGGTGTTGGCCGTGTTGGCCTTGTTGTAGACTTCACCGGAGTAGGCACGGGCCTGGGCTCCCGCATTGGCGGCGTCACTGACGGCGGACAGGACGCCCGCGGCGATGTCGCGGAAGGCGGCCTGAGTGTCCTTGCCGGCGGCCTGCTCGCGGGAGCGGGAGGCATCGACTTTCGCCTGATTCGCAGGCTCGTTGAACCAAGGCAGCGTCATCCGAACGCCAACCGTGGTGCTGCGGAAATCGCCGCCGGAGTACAGATCGGTCTCCACTCCCACCGCGAATCCCGGCTGACGCTCGCGATCGGCGATGCGGGTTTCCGCGGCCGCGGCATTGGCCATTTCCTGCATCGCCAGGATCTGCGGGTTCGTTCGGGAAATACGGGCGATCTCGGCATTAGCCACCGGCACGGGCACCGGTTGAGCGGGCAGACTCATGGCGGCCCAAGGGGATTCCAGCGGCCGGCCGAGGTTCAGGTTCAGCCGCTGGGCGAGCGAGTCGCGGGTGCGCTTCGCAGCATCCAGCGTCTGCTCGTCACGGACGAGCTGACTTTCCAGACGCAGGGAATCGATGCCGGTTTCTCCGGGATTGAGAGCGCGTTCGTGAGCGTTCTCGACCGTCTTTTTCAGCCAGATGATCTGGCTCGTCTGCAGGCGGATCGCCTCGTCGGCGAGGGCGAGTTCGATGGCGCTTTTCGCCGTGCTGCTGCCGAGCGAAAGCGCGGAGACACGGGTCTTCTGGACTTCAGCGCGACCGATGGCTTCGGCCTTGGCGCGGTTGGCCTCGTAGAGACCGGGAACGGGCAGCGGCTGCTCGAAGCTGAGACGCACGTCGCCGTCGTCCTTGCGCTTGGCGGTATCGGCTCCCATCAGCGAGAGTCCGACCGTGGGATCGTTCCACAGCCGGACGCTGCGGATGTCCTGATAGGCGGCGATGGCTTTCAGCCGTGAGGAATCGACAGCGGGATGTTGGGCGGCGGCTTCGGAACGCAGCCGGGAAAGGAGATCGTTGGTCAGCAGGGTCGCGTCCTCATTGGCGAGAAGCGGCCCGATGGGCACAAGCAGGCCCACCAGAATACAGAAGGTGGATTTCATGAATCATTTGAGTCGTGCGGATTGGTTCTTCCGGGTGAGGCCGGTCTCTCTCAGTCAAACGACTGGAAAAACGGGCGCAGTTCGCCTGGGAAGACCGCGACTCAAATGACTAACCGGCAAAAGGCGACGGACAGGCCGACACCCGAATACCCGGCTCGTGCGGGTGGGGAGCGCTCCGGCAGCAGACTGCCATACTCAATGCCTGCCGCGAAGGGCAGGGGCTGGACGGCCTCCGGAACGAAGGCGACGTCGATCTTCAGCGTGCTGGAAGAGGGAGCCTCCGGGACCGGCGGCTTCTCCTTCTGCTCGGTCGTCTTCGCGCACGGGCAGCTGGTTTCCTGATGGCAGCACGAGCAGACCACCGCGGCCTGCGGAATAGCACAGGGGGCCGTCGTAGTCAGAGCGCCGCCAGGGACGACCAGGAAAACCTGGAGGACCATACCGAGCAACAAACCAACGACGGACCGTAGGGCCATGTTGGGAGCAATAACACCGAATCCGGAAAACGAAACCGAATTATCGCGGGAGATTTATTCCTCGAATTTTCGATCAATCAGACCCGGTCGATGAAACGCCTGTTGGTCACGTGCGCGGGATAAGGTCGTGACACCAGGTCCATTTTCATGACGTTGTAAGATCTCGGCACTTCAATCTGTAGTTGTACCTGTAAAACCTGTATGACCTGTAAAACAGGAACCCGATCCCCTTTCATGACCCAACGACAAATCGTCAACTACTCCAAGATGGTCGCCGCGAGCCTGGCTCTGGCTGCGACTTCGCTCCACGCCGCAGACAAACCCGAACTGTTCGAGTGGCAGTATCGCACCGAGACTCCCGCCGCCGGTTGGGAAAAGGGTGACGGCTCTGCCTCCGATTGGAAGACCGCTCCCGGCGGCTTCGGCGGCCGTGGCGATCTCCAGGCCCCAGGCGCGATCGTCGGCACCGAATGGACTTCTCCCGACATCTGGATTCGTCGCAAGGTCGATCTGAAGAACCTGCCGAAGCGCCCGGCGGTGCTGGTGTATCACGATGAGGACGCCGAGATTTTCATCAACGGCCAGCCGGCTGCGACTTACAAGAAGTTCTCCCACGGCTACGAACTGGCGATCATCGAACCGTCTGCACGCGAAAGCCTGAAGCAGGGCGCCAACCTGCTGGCCGTCCATTGTCACCAGACTACCGGCGGCCAGTACATCGACGCCCATCTGGTCGATGCCGATGCCCTTCCGGACATCCGCACGATCGCCGGAACCGATGGCTCGGTGAAGTCCGATCTGATCACCGAATGGGGCTCGAAGGTCACCGCCGGGAACGCGTGGCAGAAGACCTATCCGCGTCCTCAGTTGAAGCGCAACAACTGGAAAAACCTGAACGGCAAATGGGACTATGCCGTCACCGATCGCGCCAG
>JAQGPE010000400.1 GCA_028293225.1 Akkermansiaceae bacterium
CCGGCAACGTGGTGGCGGATGCGGGGGCCGTGCTGGATGTTTCCGGCACCTCGGGCATGCTCGACCTGCTGCCTGGCGAAACCGGCCAGTCTCTCGCCGACCTGAACAGCGGCGCCAGCGGTACGACCTCGAAGCCCTACGCCATCCGTGGCAAGTCGACGCGGGTCGACAGCGACGGCGGCACGATCAGCCTCAAGGGCGGTCAGATGCTCTTTTCAGACGCCACACTTCGTGGTGAAGCGGGCGGCTCAACTGCCACGGGCGGCACGCTGGCGGTTTCTTCCGGAGTCTTCCTGGACCCGGATACCATTCTGAGTCCGAAAGACCCGACGCTGGTTCTCACCCAGTCGGGCAATGTCCTGCCTGCCACCTTCTCCAGTGGCATCGGAATCGCCGGGCCGGTGGACTCCACCGGCCTGAGAGGCGGCGGCCGCCTGGCGGTGGACCGGTTTACTGAAGGCGGTTTCTCCAATCTGGATCTGGGCGGCACGGTCAGATTCTCCGGACCGGTGTCGATCAAGGCCAGCGGCCGGATCACCGCCGGCACCGGCCCGGCCATGTATGCGGACAGCACGGTTTCCCTGGAGGCTTCCCGCGTCGTCCTTGGCGCACCTTTCCAGACTCCGCTGCAGCCTGGGGAGACACCGGAACTCTATCTGGACAAGGCCGGCAATCCGATCCGCATGCCGGCCAGCTACGGCGCGGGTAGTTTGTCGGTTTCCGCGAAATTGATCGATGTCGGGAATCTTTCACTCCAGGGCATCGGCAGCGCGAATCTGGTGGCTGACCACGGCGACATCCGCGGCAATGGCACCCTGGCGGTGGCGGGTGACATCCACCTTACGGCCGGGCAGATCTATCCGCCCACCGCGCTGAAGTTCACCATCGCCGCCTTTGACTACGTGTCGGGCGGGGTTTCCCACGCGGGCTCAGTGACCATCACCGGCTCCGGCACCCGTTCCCTGCCTCTCTCCGCCGGTGGCACGCTGGCGATCTACGGGTCGAACCTCGTGCAGAACGGCGTGCTGCGCGCTCCTTTCGGAACGATCCAGCTCGGCTGGGACGGCACCGGCGCCGCGCCGACGGACATTCTCACCGGCGGCGGGTTCTCAAAGACCACCAGCGTGACGCTCGGCGCAAAGAGCATCACCTCGGCATCCGCCATCGACCCGATCACGGGCAAAGGGGTGACCATCCCCTACGGCGTCAGCGTGAATGGCACCAGCTGGCTTGACCCCTCCGGCGTGGACATCACCTCCGGCGGCCTGCCGCAGAAATCGGTCACGCTCTCCGGCGAGTCCGTGACCAGCGAGCAAGGCTCGAAGATTGACGTCCGTGGCGGCGGCGACCTTCTGGCCTATCGCTTTGTCGCGGGCAACGGCGGCAGTGAGGATATCCTGGCCTCCAACGGCAGCTTTGCCGTGATTCCCGGCTACTCGGCCGAGTATGCTCCCTACGCCCCGTTTAGTACTACGGCGACGTCGCTCGGCGGTGACGCCGGCTACGTGAATGGCTCGCTCCAGGTCGGACAGCAGATTCGCCTGGATGGCAGCAGCGGTCTTCCCGCCGGCATCTACACGCTTCTCCCCGCCCGTTACGCGCTGCTGCCCGGCGCGTTCCTGGTCACGCCGAAATCCGGCACGGCCGTCGGGACGGTCGCGAATGCCGATGGATCGAAAATCGTTTCCGGCTATGTTTTCAACGGCCTCCAGACCGGCCTCACCCTGCCTGACACCGTCACCCGCTTTGAGGTCGCTTCGGCGAAGGTGGTCAATGCCCGCGCGGAATACACGCAGTTCCTGGCCAATAAATTCCTGACGACGACGGGCGGCTTCCGCCTGCCGGGCGATTCGGGACAGCTGGTGCTTTCGGCGACCCGGGCGCTGACGCTGCAGGGCGATGTGCTTTCGGCATCCACCGGGGATTTTCGCGGCGGCCTGATCGATATCAGCAGCCCGGGGGCGATCCTGATTGCCAACGGATCTTCCACCACCGCCCCCGCCGGAACGCTGGTCCTGGACGCAAATCTCATCTCGGGCTTCGGCGCCGAAAGCATCCTCATCGGCGGTGTGCGCAGTGCCGATGCCGCCGGAACGCTGGTCAATATCACGACGGGAACCGTCACTCTCGACAACGCGGGCGCCGCCCTGTCCGGCCCGGAAATCATCCTCGCTGGCCGTGACGGCGTGGTGCTGAAGGACGGCTCCCAGATCAAGCAGACCGGCAAGTCCGGTGGAAAAGCCGACACGCTGATCATCGGCAAGCAGCTTGCGGCCGGCGCCACGCCAACCGGCAGCGGCAATGGCGCGCTGGTCCGGGTGAACCACGGCGATACCGGTTCCATCATCCGCCGGGATGTAACCCCGGGCGGAAATGTCAGTCTGTCCGTCGGTTCAGGCGCTTCCCTCACAGGTGACAGCATCCTCCTGGATTCCACCGGTCAGAGTTCGCTGGGCGCTGGAGCTTCGCTGGTGGCGGACAACCTTTCTCTGAGCAGCGGCCGCATCAGCCTGGGTCTGGACCCAAGCGTGACCCCCGGGGCGGATGCGGGCCTGGTGCTTTCGTCATCCATCATCGCAGAGCTTGCCTCCGCCTCCTCGCTTTCGCTGGCGAGTTACTCGTCGATCGATCTGCTCGGCTCCGGTGTGGTCGGCGGCACGAATGCGGCGGGCAAGCCGGTGATCAACAGTCTTTCCCTCCATGCGGCCTCCATCCGGGGCATTGGAATTGGCAGCGGCTCGGCCGAGTTCAATGCCAGCCAGATCCAGATCGGTGGCCAGGCGGGAGCGGTGGCTCCTGCCGGGCCAGCTGAAAACAGCGGCGCTCTTTCCTTCCGCTCGGACAATCTTCAACTCGGCTCAGGCAATCTGCAACTGGCCGGTTTCGGGCAGGTCAATCTGGCTGGCGCCAAGGAGATCCGCACCGTCGCGGACGGCAGCCTGAGCACCACCGGAAACCTGACCCTGAGCAGCCCGCTGCTGACGTCCGGCAATGCGGTCCAGTATGCGGCGTCCTCCGCTGGAGCTCTCAAGTTCATCGGCACGGGCAGCACGGGAGCGATCTCGAGCGCAGGCCTGGGCTCTTCGCTCAGCCTCACCGGTTCGAGCGTCGAGCTTTCCTCCCGCATCGTGCTGCCGAGCGGCAGTATCATCGCTGAGGCGACCTCGGGCGATCTGACGGTGAGCGGTTCGCTCGAGGCCGGTGGCGTTGCCCGCCGCTTCAAGGACCAGATCCGCGCGACCAGCGGCGGATTGATCAAGCTGACGGCCGATACCGGCAATGTCGCTCTGACGGCCGACGGCAGTCTCGATGTCTCGGCGCCGTCCGTCGCGGGAAATGCCGGCACGATCGCGGTTTCCGCGAAGAACGGCACCGCCTCCATGCTCGGAGACATCTCCGGCAAGGCGGGTGCGAACGGCAAGGGCGGCAAGTTCGCTCTGCAAGTGAAGAGCATGCCATCGCTGGCGGTGTTCGATGCGATGCTGAACACGGCGTCCTTCACTGAGGCGCGCGACTATCGCGTCACGACCGGCGATGTCGCGATCGACGGGATCGCCCACTCGCACTCCTACAGCGTCTCGGCGGACAGCGGCTCGATCACCGTGTCCGGCACCATCGACGCCTCCGGTGCGACCGGCGGTGACGTCCGTCTGGTCGCCGACAGGAATCTCACCCTGACGT
>JAQGPE010000410.1 GCA_028293225.1 Akkermansiaceae bacterium
CTGGGAACGCTGGGACGGTGACACGCAGGACCCGACGATGAATAGCGAGAACCTGCTGATCCTGTCGGGCAATCTCGACGCTTGGTTCTACCAGTCGCTCGCCGGGATTCGCCCCGGCAGCGCGGGATTCAAGAGCGTGCTGATCAAGCCGGAGATCGTCGGCAACCTCTCGTGGGCCAAGGCGCATTTCGACTCGCCGTATGGCCGGATCGTGAGTGACTGGAAGATCGCCGCGCCGGGACAGCTCGCGCTGAACTGCACGATCCCGCCGAATACGACGGCCCTCGTACACGTCCCGCTGACCACGTTGGCCCACGCGACCATCAATGAAGGCGGCACGCCGATCTGGAATGATGGCAGCTTCACCGGGGCCCCCGGCAGCGGCATCACCTATGACGGCGCGGATGCGAAATCGGCCCGCTTCCTGGTCGGCTCCGGCACCTATGCTTTCACCGCGACCGGCACGCCGGTGGTTCCGCCGGTGGTCGTGAATCCGATCGTGGTCGATGACGACAGCTCTGGCGCGCAATTCACCGGCAGCTGGACGCGGGAGGCGACTACGGAAGCGACCCAGCGCTTCGGCCCCAGCTTCCGCTACGCCGCGGCAGGCAACGGCTCCAGCAAGGCCGACTTCCGGCCGACGCTACCGGCAGCGGGAAGCTACAAGGTCTATGCCTGGTGGACGACGCACACGAACCGTGCGACCAACACTCCTTTTACGATTCACGGTGCCGATGGCAGTACGACCGTGGCCGTGAACCAGGAACTCAGCGGGGGAACCTGGAACCTCCTCGGCACCTTCAACTTCAAGGCGGGGACCACCGGCTACGTGACGATCACCAACGCGGCGAACGAGTATGTGATCGCGGACGCCATCAAGTTCGAGCCCGTGACTCTGCTGAGTTCCTACGACAGCTGGATTCAGGATCTCTATCCTGGCAGCAACGACCCGGCGGTCATCGGCGCGGATGCGGACCCCGATCACGACGACGTCAGTAATCTGATGGAGTTCGCGTTGAATGGCAGTCCGAAGGATCGCGCCAGCCGCGGCTTCACGGCTCCTCTGCGGGCTGCCGATGGGAGCTTCGAGTTCGTGATCGCCGCCCGTCGTGGCGCCGTCTTCACCGCGGGAACCAACGGCTCGCAAACCGCGACGATTTCCGATCCGCCGATTCTCTACCGGGTCGAAGGCTCCCAGGATCTCTCCTTTCAGGACGCCAGCGTCACGCATGTCTCGACGGCGAATACGGCGCCCGCCGGGACGACGCTTCCTGACCTGACCAGCTCTGCTTGGGAGTATCACCTCTTTCGCCTCACTGGATCCACCGGTCTGCCGGGAAAGGGCTTTTTCCGCGCCGTGATCGGCACTCCTTAACCGGAGAGGGTTTTCCGCTAGGCAAAAGCTGGCCCCCGTGACGGTTTTCAGGGAATCTCATTCCCATGCACCCGCGCACTCTCTGCTCCGCCCTGGCCATGCTGACCGCCCTGCCGGCGCTCGCCCTGGACTATCCCGCGACGAAAAAGGACGACGTCATCGATGAAATCCAGGGCACCAAGGTGCCGGATCCCTATCGCTGGCTGGAGGATGACAATTCCCCCGAGACGAAGGCCTGGGTCGCGGAGCAGAACAAGGTCACGACCGATTTCCTCAAGACCATCCCGCAGCGCGACGCGATCCGCGACCGCCTTTCGAAGCTCTGGAACTATGAGCGCACCGGCCTGCCGCGCCACTACGGCGAGAACTGGTTTTTCAGCTACAACAGTGGCCTGCAGAACCAGCCGGTGCTGAAGGTCGCGACCTCGCTCGATGGCGAAAGCCGCCTGCTGCTGGACCCGAACACCTTTTCCGCCGACGGCACCGTCTCGCTGGCGGGCAGCACCCCGAGCGAAGACGGCAAGTTGCTGGCTTACTCGATCTCCCGCGGCGGCAGCGACTGGAATGAAATCATGGTCCGCGATGTCGCCACCGGCAAGGACCTGTCCGATCACCTGAAATGGGTGAAGTTCAGCGGCATGTCCTGGGCCAAGGACGGCAGCGGCTTCTACTACGGCCGTTACGACGAGCCGAAGGAAGGCCAGGCGCTGACGGCGATGAATGAGTTCCAGAAGCTCTACTTTCACAAGATCGGCACCGAGCAGAGTGCCGACGTGCTGATCTACGAACGCAAGGACCACGCCAAGTGGAGCCTGGGCGGCGGTCTCACGGAGGACGGCAGGTACCTGGTGATCCACATCGCCGAGGGCAGCGATCCGAAGAACCGCGTCTTCTACAAGGACATGGAGAAGGCCGGCAACCCGGTGGTCGAGTTGCTGCCGGATGCCGATGCGGCCTACGATTTCGTCGATAACGACGGCCCCATTTTCTATTTCCGCACCGATCTCGACGCGCCGCGCAACCGGGTGATCGCGATCGATCTCCGCAAGCCCGACCGCAAGGAGTGGAAGGAGATCATCCCGCAGGGCAAGGACCTGCTGCAGGCCGTGAGCTCGGTGGGTGACCAGTTGATCGGCGAGTACCTGCGCGATGCCAAGAGCGCCGTGACCGCCTATGATTTCACCGGCAAGCTGATCCGCGAGGTCGAACTGCCGGGCATCGGCTCGGCGGGCGGCTTCGACGGCCGCAAGGGCGAGACGGACACCTTCTACTCCTACACCAGCTTCACCGATCCGGGCGCGATCTACCGCTACGATCTGGCCACCGGCAAGAGCACGCTGTGGAAGCGTCCGAAGGTGGAGTTCGACGGCGACAAGTACGAGACCAAGCAGGTCTTTTTCCCCAGCAAGGACGGCACCAAGGTGCCGATGTTCATCGTCTACAAGAAGGGTATTTCCCTGGATGGCAGCAACCCGACCCTGCTCTAC
>JAQGPE010000417.1 GCA_028293225.1 Akkermansiaceae bacterium
CATCACGCCGAAACGCGTGCCGAGAATACGGTCGAGCGAGGTCGGCGAGCCGCCACGCTGCAGGTGACCCAGCGTGCAGGAACGCGTTTCCTTGCCTGTCAGCTCCTCAAGACGGCGGGCGATCACGTCACCCACGCCACCCAGACGGATTTCACCACCGGCGTTCTCAGCGATGGTCACCATGTCGCCTTCCGGCAAGGTCGCACCTTCTGCGATCACCACCAGCGAGCTGTGATGTCCCTGGGCATCGCGAGCCTTGATGTGCTCGGCGACCTTCTCGGTGTTGTAGGGAATTTCAGGAATCAGGATGACGTCCGCGCCACCGGCGATGCCACCCCAGAGGGCGATCCAGCCGGCGTGGCGGCCCATGACTTCCAGGACCATGATCCGCTTGTGGCTTTCCGCCGTCGTGTGCAGGCGGTCGAGGCCATCCACCACGGTACTCACCGCGCTGTCGAAGCCGAAAGTCATCGCCGTCGCCTGGAGATCGTTGTCGATCGTCTTCGGCACGCCGATCACCGGCCAGCCTTCACGATAGAGCTGCAGACCGGTCGTGAGAGAGCCGTCGCCGCCGACAATGATCAGCGCGCGGATCTCCAGCTGGTCCATCGTCCGCTTCGCCTTTTCGACGATGTCGGGCGGAACTTCCGCGATGTCACCTTTGCCCACCTTCGCGGCAAAGTGACCCTTGTTGGTGGTGCCAAGAATGGTGCCACCCAGCTTCAGGATCCCCAGGGTATCCATGGGCGTCAGAACCCGGTAGTCGCCTGGAGGCAGGAGGCCTTCGAAGCCGTCCTTGAACCCTATCACTTCCCATCCCAAACGGGACGCGGCGCCAACGACGCCATGAATCACTGCATTGAGACCGGGGCAATCGCCGCCGCTGTTGAGAATACCGATGCGCATCGAGGTGGGGTGTGGTGGAAAAAAGCCGGTTCGATAAGCCAAAACCGCGCCATCAATCACGGAGGTTCGGAACGTCGAGAATTTCGTTTTTGCGATTGTTGATCGGAGCGCCCGCCGCCGACCAGCGGTCGTAGACACTCCAGCCCTGGCCCATCAGCGAGCGGGCGCGGTTGAAGCGGTCGGGGCTGTTCAGAAGCACGATCATAATGCGGCGTGGGACCGCCTTTTTCTGACCATCCGCACCGGTGATGATCGCAGGATCACGGTCCGCGGCAATCGCCACGCACGGGCCGGCCGCCTCGGTCGTGCCGGTCTTCAGACCGATCACGCCGGGTTCGCCCAGCAGTTCGTTCGTGTTCTTCACATTATAGCTCCGCGAACCGGACGGCCCCTGCACGGTGACCTGCCGCTCCTTCTGGCGGGCGACGAAGGTGATCGCCGGGCGGCGCATCGCGTAGATGGAAAGCCGGGCCATATCGGCGGCGGTCGAAGTGCCCACCTTGCGGGGAAATTCCAGGCCGTGGGGGTTCACGAACTTCGTGTTGGTCATGCCCAGGCCTTTCGCAAGCTGGTTCATTTCCACGATGAAAGCGGCCACCGGATCGCCGCTCTTGCCACGTGCCTGCAAAAGCTGCTTGCCGACGAAGTCCGCGATCGCCAGCGCAGCGATATTATCCGAGCCCAGCATCGCGGAATAAAGAGCGTCGCGGAGCGTAAGCTGGTCGCCCGGTTGCAGCGCCATCGGATTCGGCCCGCCCAGCATCGTCGCGACCGCTGGAACGGTGATCATGGTCTTGTTAGGGTCGGTGCCGGTGGCTTCCGCCCAATCCGTGGCGATCGAAGCGGTGGCGATCTTGGTCAGGCTGGCGACCGGACGGGCGACGTTTGAATTGGCAGCTATCAGCACCTTGCCGGAGTTCGCTTCCACCACCATGAAAGCCTCCTGGTTTTGCGCACAGACCGGCCCCATCGCGAGGAGAACCGCCGAAAAGAGACTAGAGAACAAACCTTTCATCAGACGCCCGCGACTCTAGCGGTCACAACTTCACGAGCAAGGGAGAAGCAACACGATCACCCGGCCTTTCATCAAACAAATCAAACAACGGGCCTCCCGAAGGCGGACCGCCGGGAAAACGGCAGTCCGGTCCCGCGAAGGACCGGACTCCGTGAATGAATCATCTTCCTCAGGCCGACTTGCGGCGGCGGGAGAAAGCCATCGCCGCGACACCGGCGGCGGCCAGCATCGACGTCGAAGCCTCAGGAATCTGGGAAATCACGACGCCCGCCAGGGACACGCGCGAGTTGCCACCTTCCGTACCGGAGAGGAACGTGAATGCCTCCGAGGCGCTGTCCGCCGCGAACGTCGCCGTCACCACACGGGCGCCGCTGGTAGGACCGTAGGCGTAAACCGCAGAGGTGCCGTCGGCGCCGGTACCCACCTGCTGGTTGGCTCCCACCGCAAAGGCGCCGGCGGCGACCTGCACGCTGCGGTCGGCCGGCGTCGTGCCGCTGTCAGCGGTATTGATCTCCGAGAAGATCATCTGCACCTGGTAGATGGTGCCGGGGGTCAGGGAGTTCACGTTAAGCGTCAGCCGGATGTTGTTGGCGCTGCTGCGGGCGACATCATAGACCAAGCCAAAGAGACCCGGGTTGGTGTTCGGAACGTTGCTGAAGCGGCCGTTGTCGTAACCCATGTTGCCGCCGCCGGACTGACCGAGAGCGTAATAGGTTCCGGAGGGGTTGATGGCGCCTGCCGTGGACACGAACGTGATGCCGTTCAGGACCGGAGCCGGATCAGGATTCGATGCGGTGCCGGGGGCGTTGTAGGTGAACGTGCCGGAGCGAGCCTGACCGAAGCTGACCGCGGACAGAACCGTCCCGGAATTGTCCAGGAAGGTGCCCGTATCCGTCGGTGCGATGACGGACGAAGTGAAGCTCACGACTGCTGCTGAAGAGACGGTCGCGGTAAGGATCAGAGCCGCCGCTGCGGTAATGATGGATCGTTTTCCCATGGGGGTTTGTAATGTTGAAGTTGGACCGGTTTCGTTAGACTC
>JAQGPE010000431.1 GCA_028293225.1 Akkermansiaceae bacterium
GCAGTCGCCGATGATCCAGTTGAAGGCGTAGTGCCTTTGCAGGATCACGGCCGGGTGGACCGGCTTGCCGCTTCCGGGGTCCTGCATGCGGCAGTGGGCGTCGTAGACATACTCGTAGGCCTCCTCGATTTCCTCAGGCGTCCGGAGGCGGGCAGTGGAAATGAACTCGGCGGTGGAGGTCAGGATGGGAGGAATCGGGGCAACGAGCGACGCCGATTTGCAGGGTTCGACCAGGGTGCCGAGGCTGTCCGTTTTTGAGATCGCCCAGAGCAGGGCGACCTGGGCTTCGATGCGCCAGATGAAGTAGTTGATTTGCCCTTGGGTGATATTTTCGCCCATCAGGAAGCGCCGTTCGCGGGGGCTGACGAAAGGCCAGAGATTTTCGGACTCGAGCCACTCGACGAGTTCGATTTTCTCGACATCGTGCCCGGCAGCGATGACGCAATGCAGGATCAGCGCACGCTGGGCGATCTCCTCGGCGGTCCGCGGCGTGTCGTGATTGAGTTCGTCGTCGATCATGCGCCGGAATGTGAGAGCAGCTCCCTGACGATTTCCTCCGCGGCCAAAATGGTGCTGCCGGCGGGGACCTGTTTTTCGGTGCAGGAAAACAGGATCACCACGATGCGCCAGTCGCGGTCCTTGGCGCCCTTTGAGACGCAGAGGTGGCTGGCGGTGATCAGGGCCGGGGTTTCGAAAGGTTCGCCGGAAGGAGGGGCGACGGTGACGGTCTCGCTGCGGTCTTCCCAGCCGCCTTTCGGCACGGCGAAGTCCGGGGCGAGCATGAGGCCGAGCTTGTCGAGCGGCAGGCGGTCCTGGACGGTGAGAAGGGGAATCATGGAAAGAGCGGGCGCGCGCAGGCAACCAGCGGAGCGGCCGGCTGTCAGGCAGAAAAGGCCGCCGGGGTTACCGGTCGACCACGACGCTGATCTCGCGATGCTCGGCGACTTTGCCGGTTTCGACGATTTCAACCGGCACGGACATGGTCAGGGTGTCACGGACGGGAGGGGAGGAAACCGAATGGATGCCGGCGCGGGAGGTGATGCTTTGAGGGAGGACGCCGCGGCGAACCGCCACCAGGGTCAGCCCGAGGCAGACTATCAGCAGGGTGAGCATGCGGAGTTTTCCGGCGATCATGAGACTCCGGCTTGATAGTAAATTTTTTAAAATAATCAAGTTTCTTTAAAAAATTCCGGAATGGGCGGCCGTGGTGGATTGTCGCGGCGGAATTTTCCTTTCGCCATTGGCTGGCCGCGGTGCTTGTGTTCGGCATGATTCGCGACCTGCAGCGCTGGAAGCAGATCTCCACGGGAGTGGCGGTGGTCGGGGTGGTGTCGATCTTTCTGGCGCTGTTGTTTTCCGGTCAGTTTTTACCGGGTGCGATCGGGGAGGCCTTCGGCTGGCTGGCGGGTCTGATGACCACGCCGTTCTTCATGGAGACGGGGTTGTTCATCATCGGCTTCTGCGTGGTGATCCTGTTGAACCATTGGCGGCAGGTGCGGGAGGGCGATGAGTTCGTCTACCTGGAGGAGGTGAAGAACGCGCCGGCCAATCTGCCGGACCAGGCGCGATGGGCGATTTACAAAGAGAAGCCGCTGGAGGCTGCCGAGATTTCGGCGAAGGATCAACTGGAGGGGGCGCTGGCGATCGCGGACTACGATGCCGCGCTGCAGATCCTGACGGAGATGCCGGATGAGGAGCGGGCCGGTGACGAGGTGGTGGCGCTGCGGATCCAACTGGCGAAGGCGACCGGCCTGACCGAGCTGGCGGCGCGTCTTCAGGCCTCACGGGGGCGGGCGTCCTGATCTCTGGGATGCCGGTGCTTTTCCTGATTCTGGCCTGCGTGTTGTGGGCGGTGAGCTTTCCGGTGGTGAAGGCTCTGCATCTGGAGCAGTCGGCGCGGATGCCGGGGGTCTCGCCGGCGTTTCTGGCGGCGTGGCTGCAGTTTGCGCGGTTCGGGCTGGCGGCGCTGCTGATGCTGCCGGTGGTGCTGAGGATGGCACGGCCGACGCGGAAGGAGTGGCGGCAGGGCTTCTGGCTGGCGTTGTGGGGCGGGGCCGGGATGGCGCTGCAGGCGGATGCGCTGGCTTACACGGAGGCGTCGACCTCGGCGTTTCTCACCCAGGCTTACTGCGTGACGCTGCCGCTGGTGGCGTGCATGCGATCGAGGAAAGCGCCGACGCTGCGGGTGATCGTGGCGACGCTGCTGGTCATCGCGGGCGGAGGAGTGCTGGCGGGGGTGCGGCTGGACTCGCTGAAGATGGGGCGCGGGGAGCAGGAGACGCTGCTGGCGGCGTTCATTTTCACCTTCCAGATCCTGACGCTGGAGAATCCGAAGTACGAGGGGAACCGTGGCACGCCGGTGACCTTTGTGATGTGCGTGGTGATCGCGGCGATGTTCCTGCCGATCTCCGGAGCGATGTCGCACCAGCTGTCCGATGTGGTGGCGGCGGGGGCGTCGTGGCCGGCGCTGCTGATGGTGTTTTCGCTGGCGCTGCTGTGTTCGGTGGCGGCGTATGGGCTGATGGTGGCGTGGCAGCCGCGGGTGGCGGCGACGGAGGCGGGGCTGATCTACACGACCGAGCCGGTCTTTACGGCGTGCTTCGCGATGTTTCTGCCGGCGCTGCTGGGGCGGTGGATCGGCCAGGATTATCCGAACGAAACCTTGACGCTGTCGCTGTTCGCAGGAGGCTCGCTGATCATCGCGGCCAACATTTTGATGCAATGGAAACGTCCTCCCCACGAACCGGCGATCAGCCCGATGCCGTAGCGCCCGCCATTTCGACAGGCGCGGTGTTTTTCCGCCGGCTCGGCAAGGTGCTGCTCTATGGGATCGGCCTGCTGGGGCTGGTGTGGGCGTTTGGGGCGATCGTTTTCGACGGGGTATTCGGGAAGGGGAACTTTGCGGTGGCGGTCGTGTGGGCGGTGCTGGCCCTGGCTGGTCTGTGGCGGGCGAAGAGCGGGTGGCGGAGGCTGCTGGTCTATGGGCTGGCGATGACGCTGGTGCTTGCCCCGTGGCTGATGAAGCGGCCGTCGAATGACCGCGACTGGGCGGTGGAGTATTCGCGGATCCCGGTGGTCGACGTGGCGGGGGATATCGTGACGGTGGGCAATTTCCGCAACTTCGACTACCGGGAGGGCGGTGAGATGATTCCCCGCTGGGAGACGCGGGTCTTTCATCTTTCGAAGCTGAAGGGGGTGGATCTGTTCCTGAACTACTGGGGGTCCGAGTACATCGCGCATCCGATTTTCAGCTTCGATTTCGGCGACGACGGGCAGATGGCATTTTCGGTCGAGACCCGGCGGGAAAAGGGTGAGACCTTCAGCACCTTCGGCGGCCTCTATAAGTTGTATGAGCTGATCTACCTGGTGGGGGATGAGCGGGACTTCGTGCGCGGGCGGACCAACTACCGACCGGACGAGGACTGCTATCTCTACCGCCTGGACATCGGGCCGGAGAAGGCGAGGCAGCGCTTTCTGGAGTATGTGGAATCGCTGCGGAAGCTGCACGACCACCCGCGTTTCTACAATGTGATCAATGCCAACTGCACCACGGCGGTGCGGTCGCAGATCGCCGCCACGGAGCAGGGCAAGCTGGACTGGCGGCTGGTGCTGAACGGGAAGCTGGACGAATATCTCGATGCCCGGGGGCTGCTGGCGGCGAAGGGTGTGCCGCTGGCCGAGTTGAAGGAGAAGGGGCACGTGGATGCGGCGGCGCGGAAGGCGGATGCCGATCCGGGGTTTTCGAAGCGGATCCGCGAGGGCGTGCCGGGTTTTTAGCGGTGCGAATTTAGCTTCGCGGCTTCGGGGGGAACATGGCACTTTGCCGGTAATCCCTGAAGCCCATGAAACCCGCCTCCCTTTCTTCACTCCTGCTGTTCGCGTGTCTTGCGGTGGGAACCGCTCCCGCGATTACGATCGATCTGCGTTACGATTACGACTCGACGCATTTCTTCGACCAGCCGGGGGCGAAGGAGGCGCTGCGGGCGGTGGCGGACTACTATGAGGTGCTGCTGACGGATTCGCTGCAGAGGATCGATCCGACCGGGACGAGCAACACCTGGTCGGCGGTTTTCCCGAATCCCGCCACCGGGGCGCAGGTGGGCTTGGCAAATCTGGTGGTGCCGGCGGATACGGTGATCGTGTATGTGGGCTCCCGTCCGATCGCTCCCGCGGCCGGGCAGGGCGGTCCCGGCGGTTACAGTGCCAACGGCTTCCAGCCGTGGTTCGATCTCTTGAACAGCCGCGGCCAGGCGGGGGCGTTGGCCACTCCGAAGACCGATTTCGGACCGTGGGGAGGGGCGATCACCTTTGATCCGTCCTACACCTGGTCGTTTTCGACCAGCGGGCCGGTGGATGGGACGACGCCCTTCGTTTCGATCGCGCTGCATGAGTTCGGGCATCTTTTTGGCATCGGTACGGCCGATTCCTGGGATGCGAAGATCTCCGGCAGCAATTTCACCGGCGCCGCGGCGGTGGCGTCCTACGGCGGGCCGGTTCCCCTCCAGTCGGGAGGGTCGCATTGGCGGGACGACGCGGCCTGTGTGCTTCCAGATGGTTATAACCCATCTAACCCACTGAATGTCTTGAGTAAAGCCTATGGATCCTTCGGCGCGTTGCATGGATTTGCCCAAATCGCGCTCATGGACCCGTCGAGTTGCTCGGCAGGCCCGTTCATGAAAGTCATGACCGATCTCGATCTAGCGGGATTAAGGGATATCGGCTGGCAGTTGGCGCCACCGGCGCGCTGGGAGGCGGTGCAGTTGGCGGGGTCGCCCTTTACGTTTTCGTGGCCGAGCACGACGGGTACCACTTATCGCGTGGAATCGAGTACTACGTTATCGGGTTGGTCGACGCTGACGACCCGGGCGGGCGACGGCACCATCCAGCAATTCAGCACTCCGAAACCTGCAGCTGGCGCCGCCTTCTACCGGCTGAACACGGGTGCTGCCGCGGCGGCAACGGCGGTGGGTCTTCCGCATCTGACGCCGGCGCCGCCTTTCCTTGCGCCCGTGGAGGTGGGCGGCTGCCGGGTGGGATCGAGCTACGGGCAGCATGAGTAGTAAGCCGGCTCAAACTTGACGGGGCGCGATCTGAGGGTATCCGGGGAGGGTGACGATTCTCAAAACCATTGGCCTGCTGACGCTTTCGAACATTTTCATGACCTTCGCCTGGTATGGCCACCTGAAGGATCTGAAGGGGAAGCCGTGGATCATCGCCGCGCTGATTTCCTGGGGGATCGCCCTGTTCGAATATATGATTCAGGTCCCCGCGAACCGGATTGGCAGCCGGGAAATGTCACTGGGGCAGCTGAAGATCCTCCAGGAAGTGATCACGCTGACGGTGTTCGTGCCGTTCGTTTTCTTCTACATGAAGAAGGCGCTGAGCTGGAACTACGCAGCGGCGGCGCTGTGCATGGCGGCGGCGGCTTTCTTCATCTTCCGGGATGGATCCGCCAAGCCTGCGGACGGCAGCCAGCCGGAGAAAGAGGCGGCGGTCACAGCGGCTGAACCCTGAAGGGGATTGCGCACCGGGCGCGGTTGTGGCAGCTACGTAGGCGGATGACCGCTGTTTTCCAGGCCTTCTTTCTGATCGGCCTCTCCGTCTATGAGGGTGAGGTGGTCTGGTGTATCTGTTTCCACAACGGAGTGCGGGCGTCGGCGTTTGAGGAGCTGGCGGGATATGCTCTGCCGGTGGCGGTCTGGTGGCCGCTGCGCAGGGTGTGGCGGCGCAGGTTCAACGTCGAAGGGCGGGTATAAAAACTCTGTGGCGAGCCGCTCGAAAAAACTTTGAACATTCCGCAGAACGCGATGTCTAAAGGGGTTTCAAAAGCCAAAAAGACCAAAATTCTACCCGACATGCTGT
>JAQGPE010000433.1 GCA_028293225.1 Akkermansiaceae bacterium
ATAGAGAGCATCCCAGCGTTGGCAACTGAAATTTTCCCGGCTCATCTCACTGGCCGATCGCGCGCCAGTAGGCATCGAACCCGGCGCGGATGTGTCGTCTGGCCTTGGCGGGCTCCCCGGCGATGTAGCTCGCGGTGATCTCTGCCATGACCGACATCAGGGTGCCGGCATAGGTCTTCGGCAGGCCTTTTTGCACCACCATCACGGAGCATTCCTGGAACATCGCGGTCATCGGGCTGGAGAGACCGGAGGACAGCCTGCGGGTCTCCTCAGTGATGCGGTCGGACACGGCCAACTGCTTCAGCGCCTTGGCTTTTTCAGGATTGGCCAAGCCCCAGCCGATGAAGCTGTCCCACACGCCGCGGCAGCGGTCCACCAGCTCACCGCCCGGTTTCAGGGAGCGGGTCATCAGGGCGTGGAGGTCGCTCTTGATGTCCAGGTAGAGGGCATTGAGCAACTCGTCCTTGTTGCTGAAGTAGGTGAAGAGCGTGCCCTCCGCGACCCCGGCGCTCTTCGCGATCGCGGCCGTCGCGGCGCTGGTCCCGGATGCGGCCACGACCTGAGTCGCGGCTTCCAGGATGGCGGTGCGTTTTTCGGAACTGAGGGGACGGGCCATGACAGGATTGCTCGGCTGAGCGATCACTCACTCACGGCGATGCGAGGCGGCGGGTCAAGAGCAGAGGGCGGGAATCCGGGAAATTGAAACGCAAAGAGCGCAAAGAACACAAAATTTTGATGAGATCGGCGGCTCTTTTCCGGGGTTCGGGCCATGGATCACTGATTTGCTGATGAAAGGCAGGGATTCGGGTTGTTGATGCGGGTGGAAACTCCCCTGGCCTGTCGGCGCGCTTCCAAGTTGTCATGAGATGATACCGGGGATAGATCTTCTGCCATGATGATGATCTGGATTTCCCGTGCTTCGTTGCTGCTTGGCTGTGTTTCACTATCGCTGGTCTCGCCGGTCGTGGCCCAGGGACCGGATCAGTCGCCGCCGCCCGAGGCCTCCCAGCAAGCCAAGCCCGCGGAGGTCAAGCCGCCGGCCAGCCTGCTGGATGTCAGCTTGGACGGACTGGACCAGAACCTGCGGTGGGCCATCCCCCGCCCTTCCGAATCGAACCGGATCCCCGAGCCGGAGGGCGAGAATGTCTTCCCCTACTTTCGGACCTTGAGCTACCAGAGCACCGGCATGGAGATCCGCTGCCGCGACCTCCTTAGCGGCGGGATCGCTAAAGTGGAGATCACGGTGCCGTGGAATGCCCGGACCGAAAAGGTCTGGCCGGTGCTGATGAAGCAACTGGGCCTGCCGGTCGACACGCCGCGGCCCGGTGCCGGAGGATTATCCACCGACGAGAAGATCGTGGTGATCCCCGGCGAGGGGAAAAACTGGGTGGTCGTCAGGAGCGCCGGCAACGTCACCCGCATCCTGGCCGGGAAGCGCGAGGTCTATGACTCTCCGGAGACGATGATCAGGGACGAGCCCAAGGACGAAGTGGTGAAGGGAGCGATCCGGGATGCTTTCCAAAGCGCCCTCCAGAACTAACCCGCTCACGAGCCCCCGGCGGCTGGCCGCGGCCCTTCGTCAGCGATGGCTGTAGCGCAGCTCCACGGATTCGAAATTCGCAATGTCACCGGGCTTTCCTGCCACCACCAGACCGGCGCGGGGGGCGCGGTCCCAGGGCGGGATGAAGGCGCCGTCGACTTCCTCCCGGCCGATGGCCTGCCACAGTGTGCTGCCGTCGGTGAACCCGAACTCGAAGCGGTGACCGTCCCGCGCGATCATGCGCAGTTGCAGCTTATCGCCTGCCGGGAGAGGGACGGTGGCCAGTTTCTGCGGCTGGCCTTTCTGGACCTTCCACAGGACCGCGTTGCCGCCCTCGATCCGGACGGCCAGGGCGCTTTTCGCCTCGCCATAGACGCCGATCCCGGGCTGGCCGGTTCCGGTGCGGTCGATGGTGGCGGTAAGAGTGTAGTCGCCGCTCTGGACGCGCAGACCGAAGAAAGTCCCGGCCGGGCTGGCAGTGGAGGGGTCCGACTCTGCAACGCCGAGGTGGAGCTTGCCCTCCGCGATGCTGATCTTCGGCTCACGGAGAAGGTCCCACTGCCACTGCGGGGCGCGGGTGGAGTTGTCGAAGGAGTCCACGAAATCCTGCGGACCCGCCGGGGCCTTGCTGCCCGGAAACGGCACTTCGGCCGTGGGGCTGGGCGAGGCGCCGGAGGGGAAGAAGGGCCAGCCGTCCCCTGACCAGGCCACCTCATCGAGCAAGCCCTGCCGGCCGGTGTAGACGTTTTCCTTCTTACTATACGCGTGGTAGAGGAAGAAGTTCCGCTGGTCCGGCAGGGTGACCATGGTGCCGTGGCCCGGGCAGGACCAGTCGCCGCCGCCCGCCAGCATGGGATTGTGGGGGGATGGCTCCCACGGGCCCTTCACGCTTTTGGCGCGGGAGACTTCGAGCTGATAGTCGCAACCGCGGCCGCAGCAGCCCTTGGTGGAGTAGATGAGGTAGTACCAGTCACCGCGACGGGTCATCACCTGGCCCTCGGCGGAGATCGGCTGGCCATTCGTCTGCAGGAGTTCGAAGGCCTCGCCCTTCATCTTCAGTCCGTCGTCCGTCATCTCACTGGCCATCAGCGCGACCGGGCGGTCCTTCTCCAGACCGTAAGCTTTCCAGGAGAAGTAGAGCTTGCCGTCGTTATCCTGGAAGACGAAGCCGTCGATGGCTTCCGAGCCCCACTCGCGGATGATGCCGCGGTCGGTGAAGCCCTTGCGCGGATCATCAGTGGTAGCGACTCCGATCACCGAGACATTGTCGGTTTTCCGGCGAGCGGTGTAGTAGACGAAAAAGGTTCCGTTGCGGTAATACAACTCAGGCGCCCAGAAGCTGCCGACGGCCCAGTCCGGCTTCTTTTCGAAGACATGCCCAGTCTGCTCCCAGTTGATGAGATCCTTTGAGGTGTAGAGCGGGAAGTAGGGCGCCCATTCCGACGAGGTGCCCGCCGCGTAGTAGGTATCGCCGACGCGGATGATGCTGGGGTCGGCGAAATCCCCGGCGATCACCGGATTCCGGTAGGTGGCGGTGGCCGCAGCGGGCGGCACTTCCTGACCGCTCGCCGCGAACGTGCCTGAGAGAAAGGCGAGACCGGCACAGGTGGCGGAGAGAAGCGGGGCGAGGTTGAGCTTTTTCAAACCGGTTTGCATGGTGGAATGAGGCCGATATAACGGCGGGAAAGCAAGCCACCTTGCGACCACTTCCGGAAAACTGCAGAGAGACGGTGTGAACGCTCACTCTTTCGGATACGTCTGCCGGAGGTCGAAGGCCTCACGGAGGCCTTCGATCTTGTAAAACTG
>JAQGPE010000436.1 GCA_028293225.1 Akkermansiaceae bacterium
AGACGGACGCGCCCTCACGCTCCTCCTTCCCCACGTTCCGCCGCGTTCGCTCTTCCCAAAACCCCGCCTCACCCCTCCTCAAAAAGCCCACGGCCAAAGGCCGCACTTCACTCCCCCTCTTCCGTCAACAATTCCACCGTCCCACCCTTCAACAAACTCTTCTCCCACACCTCATTATACAGCGCCCGCAACATCCCGATCTGCCGCGGATTCAGCGACACATCCTCCCCGCCGATCGCCACCCGCGCCCCATCCAGAAATTCGGTAAACCCCACCGCGGCGAAATCCACCGATCCCAGCTCAGCCTCAAAATACCGTTGCAGCGCCTTGAAATCCATCCCGCAACCAGCCCGCTCCTTTCCCATCCGTCAAGCCCCGCCCCTCACTTCCTCTTCCCGATCTGCCCCAGCAGCGCCTCCCGCTCCCCGCCCTCCGGCAACAGCATCGCCGCCCGCTGCGCCGCCTCCACATCCTTCACGCTCCCTACAAAGGCCCTCACCGCCGCATCCCTTACGACACCCGGCGTACTTGCCGCCAGCCACTGCTCCGCCGGCGCCGGCTCTTCCGCCGCCCAATACCCCATGATCGCCGCCACCGGCTTCACCTCATCGGTCGATGAGATCTTCCCCTCCAGCCAGCTCAGCCACTGGCTGTTACTTGCCGTACTGCTGGATCCCTCCATCGCCCCGGTCACCACCTTCATCTGCCGCTCATCCAACCCCGCCGACTCCAGCCAGCCCACCTGCGCCGCATAGGTATCGCCGCCCGACAGCTCATTCTGATCCCCATACACATCCCGGTGCCGGTCGTTCAGCCCGCTTCCCAATCCTTCCAAAGTCGCCTTCTCCAGCGCCGCGGCGGCCTCCGCCGGCAGTCCCTTCATCACCTCCCGCGCCTCCTCCAGCACCGCCGTCTTCGTCTGCGGATCCACCACCCGCCTTCCCATCATCCGGGCCGCCTCGTTCACATCCGTCACCTGCATCCCCGGCATCAGCGAGAACGCCAGCGCCGCATCCTTCCGCGCGATCGATGCCAGCACCGACTCCCGCACCTCCAGCATCTCCGGCGTCATCAACTGCTCCGGGTGCTTCTGAAACCACTCCACCACTTTCTCCGGCTCCTGCCTTGCCCGGTCCACCACCGCCCGGCACGACAGCAACTGCGCCTGCTGCTCCCTGTCGAACTTCGCTGCGACCTCATCGATCAGCGGCAATACCTGGTCCTCCGAAATCGTCCCCCACATGAAATTCGTCACCGCCAGGGTCATCTCCAGGCGCGCCTCCCCATCCACCTCCGTCGCGTTCGCCAGCGCCTCCAGCAACTCGCGGAATTCCTCCACATGATTGTTTCCGATCGCCCGCAGAGCCGCCTCCGTCATCTTCGGACTGTCCCCCAGCCGTTCCCCGTTCCTCAGCGCACTCAGCAGCCCCGCGATCGCCTCCTTCCTCACCCGCTCGCTCACGACCGGGAGATTCCGCGGATCATCCCCTCCCCCCGGCTCCACCCGCTCGGACACCTTGCCCGGAAAAAATCCACCGCCTTCCTCACCCGTCCCCTTCCGCTCGGCCCGCAGCCCCAGCGTCCGGTTCACCGCGATGGCCAGCAGAAAGACCGCGAAAATGAGAGGCAGAGCATTGTAACGCATCGCAGGGAGCACCGGATCCGGCACGGCAACATCTCGCCGCCCCGCTCCCCCTCCGTCAAGCGGACACCGGCCCATGAAAGCGACCATCGCGTCACCCCGTAGTCGCGCCACCCTATTCATCCCTTCGCCCATGAAATTCCTCACCACCCTCGGCGCAGCCGTCCTGCTGCTAGTCGCCGCCACGGCCACCAGCCCGGCTCAGGCCCCCGCCCCGCCTCCGGCAACACCCGCCGGCCTGCGCACCTTCACCTGCGGCAACAGCTTTCACGCCTGGTACATCGCCCCCATCCTGGAGGACATCGCGAAGAAAGCCGGCATCACCGGACACCAGATCGTCGGGGTCTCGAAAATCGGCGGCAGCCAGGCCATCGACCACTGGAACGTCCCCGACGACAAGAACGAGGCCAAGGCCGCCCTCACCCACGGCAAGGTCGATGTCCTCACCCTCGCCTGCATGCTCCACCCCGACGCGGGCATCGCCGATTTCGCCGAACTCGGCCTCTCCGGCAACCCGGACTTCCACCTCTATCTCCAGGAATTCTGGATCCCCTGGGACAAGTTCGAGTGGCCCTACACCGGCAAAGAGGAGGACGTGAACCCGGACGCCGCCACCCCGCGGTTCCTCCAGGCACTACACGCCCCGTACTTCGCCGAAATGGACGCCTACGTCCGCCAGCTCAATGAAAAGCTCGGCAAGCAGGTCGTCTTCGTCGCCCCCACCGGCCAGGCCGTCGTCAATCTCCGCGACCGCATCATCCTCGGCCAGGTCCCCGGCATCGCCAGGCAATCGGAGCTCTTCACCGATAAGCTCGGCCACCCCCAGCCGCCGATCCAGGCCCTCGCCGGCTACATCTACTTCTCCATCCTCTACCACCGCAGCCCCATCGGCCTGCCTCTCCCCGAGATCCTCGCCACCGCCCCAAACCCCGCCTGGCGCACCGCTGAACTCAATCGCCTCCTCCAGCAGATCGCCTGGGAGGAAGTCACCCGCCACCCTCTCAGCGGCGTCGTGAAATAGGCTGATTCGCCTTTCCCCCCCGCTCACTTCGTTTCCTCTCCAAGCGAGTCTTCGAACCCCTCGATGAATCTCGGCCAGAAAAGATGGAGCTCGCAATGGGGGAGACGCTCCAGGCGTCGCTTCATCTCGGGAGAATCCGGCGAGCCGGCATCGAAAATCCAGCGCTTGCGCGACCCCAGCATTACCTGCCGCTCGCTTCCCCAGCCAAGACCGTCGATTATGTAGGTTTGGCCCTGTTCCCGATCCACGAGAAAGCACCATGGATTGTCCATTACGCTTTGTGGTCGCTCCAGACCGGGCCAGGGCCCATCGGCCTGCCATAGATCTTCTGTCGTCAGATCGACCGTGATCACGGAATGTTGTCCTTCGTCCTTCAGTGAACTGATTTCCACCAGTCCAGCTCTCGGAAACTTCATCGAGCCGCCTCTGCTGACCGGGACGCTCATCATCGGATAATCAAATCGATAAACAGCCGCCGTCATGAACCAGGGCTGATTTTTCAGCCGGTCTTCCGGGATCGCATTCACCGGCGGAGGTTCATACTTGGGACTGTAGGGGATCTGCTCTTCTGCGCTCAGTCCCGCCCCTGGCCGCAGAATCACAGTGCGTGGCGGCCGCTCAAGACCTTGGCTGGAACCAATACCGTCCTTCCAATAGCGCACCGGGTATTTATCCGGCAGCCGCTTTGAAAGGGCTGACCAGACCACGTTGCGGCCAAAGGTCTCAACACCTTCGTCGTTGGCGCCGGCAGCCAGCATTGCAGGACGCCAACGCCGCTCTCCTGCCTCATCCTCAACAATCTCCCAATTCCGAGGGTATACTCTCTTGTGATCGTCCGTGACAACTCCTATCCGGATGTAGCCGTAAAGCATGAACTCCCCTGGCTCCATGCCCTCGATCTGGATCAAATCACCCAGATCGATTCCCTTGTCCTTCCACCGATCCAGAGATGGCATCGGCTTGCGAATGAAGTGAACCTGAGTCACCCGGGGCGGCTTCACTTCGTCTCCGGCAGCCAGCCGCACCCGGCCATCCAGTCCCTTGTCCAGATCCGGACCCAGATCGCCATAGTGATAGAGCCACGGCATCAGGATCCCCAGCACTGTCGCCAGCGCCACACCCCACACAATCCGCCGCCGCGCCGCAATGAGCCACCAGATCAGCGGATACAACACCGCCCCCGCCACCGCAATGGTCCGCCAGTGGGTGAAATAGACCGTCCGCCTCAGCTCGGGGTCCAATCCCTCCGTCAGCATACTCACCCCGCAGGCCGAAAACACCGGCACGCCGAAAGTCCATAGCCACGGCCAGATCCGGGAATAGCTCCGCGAGGTCGCCAGCGAAGCGGTTAGTCCGAGAACCGACACCGCACCGATCACCGGAACCGTCAGCATCGCCAGCCCCAACGTCTGTGCCCGCCAGCCAAAGCCGGACTTCCAGCAATACGCCAGCACCACCAGCGCGATCCCAGCGGGAACCAGAGCGACGACCTCCAGCACCTTCCGGAACGCCACGCCATCGCCCGGCGGCAGCGTCCGGTGAAAGGCCCGGTCATCCAAAGGAGCGGCCCCTCTCACTGCGCTCCACATAAAAATCGCCAACAGCAGCGGCAGGCAGATCATCGCCCGCCAGCCCCATACGTAGGCATCGTCGTTCGGCCAGAAAAGCGCCAGTCCGTAACCGAGAACGATGACCAGAGCGGTCAAAAAAGTGAAGCGATAGTGCGGCATATCGGAGATAGGTGGAAAGTGAAAATCTCAGCGGACCGGTGCGGGCATCTTCCTGCGGAACCAGCGGATCTCGTGCGGCCAGAAAACGTAGAGCTTGCAGCCGGGCAGCCGACCCAGGCGCCGCGCCCGCTCCTGGCTCCCGGGCAGTGCCTTCGCCAGCGGCCCGGTCTCGAAGCGGATCCTCTGGCGGCTGCCGAGAAAGACCCGCGAGTAGCTGGGCTCGCCCGTGCCATTGAGCAGATAGGCCTTTCGCTCCCCCTCATCCACGATGACAAGGTATGGCGCGGATCCCGGCGAGTTCTGCTCCACCACATCGAGGGGACCGTCCATCGACCACCCTTCATCGGAGAACCGCTCGACCTTCAGCACAAAGCTCTCGCCCTCCTTCTCCAGCGCCTGCATCCGGATCAATCCGCGACGGCCGCTGGGAGCGCTGCCTCCCTTAGCCAGATCAAAAATGAGAGGTTCCGGCAGGGTCGTCACCGACCCCAGAGCGAACCAGTCCTGCCGGTCGATTTCACTCCATGGCTTTCTCACCGCAAGGCTCCCGCCGTCAGAAGCCTGGGAATGCTCCAGCGGCGGAACCAGTTCGACGTGTTCGTGCTCGGACGCCGGATCCCAGTTCTGGAGATCAACATCCGCCGGCAGCAGTCCGCCCACCGCCGCCAGCTCCGCATCGGAGCCCATGCCCGTGGATCCATCGCGGAACCGTCCGGCCTGCAGATGTAGGAGATCGAACCTGCCGGTCGTTCCGGTTGAACCCGCACGACGGACGCCGATCAGGTGCTCGGAGTCGAAGATCATTTTCTCGATCTCGAAAGGCTGGTTCGCGCTGATGAGAAAAGATGCCAGCTCACCAGGCTTCAGCTCCTTCGCCTCCATGACATCGCTGTCCAGGTGTCCCGGGATCTCCCCAGATGCATTCGGCCTGCGGGCGAGGATCGACTCCTCTTTGAAATCCCTGTCCCGCAGGTACGGTGGAATCTTCACCTTCGCCGGCCAATGGTTCCCATACAGCCACGGCAGCCCGATCCCCACCACGCTCGCAAGCAGGACCATCCAGAGAAGGCGCTTGCCCATCGCGACCCGCCACCAGATCAGCGGATAGCAGAGCGCCGCGGCAAGGATGCCCACCGCCGTGAGACGCAGCGGCGAATATTTCTCCGCGGTAACGGGCAGACTCCGCATCGTCAGCCATAGCACCAACCCCGAGACCGCGACCGGTGCGAAGACCGCCAGCCACCCACGGACTTTCCCGACGCTCCGGTCACTGGCCAGACTGGCTGCCACGCCACAGGCGGAGAGGAACCCCACCGCCGGCAGAGTCAGCAGCGCCAGTCCCCGGCCGAATGAAGCGGCAGTGAAATGAAACCACCATGTGTAACCCAGCAACACCCCTCCGATCCCGGCCAGTATCGCAAGCGGGACCCGCACCGTGCGCCAGAAAGCGGCGCCCGCTCCCGGCGGCAGCGTGCGGTGGAAGGCCAGATCATCCCGCGATGGAGTGTCCCGGACCACACTGACCGCCAGCACGATCCAGAGCACGAAAAGCAGCACCCAGGTATTCCCCAGGTCTTCGAAAATCCCGTCGTAGGGGGTGAAGAGCACGAACGCGTGGCCGAGGACGATGATCCACGCCATGAAGCGAGTGAACGGAGAAGTGGGCATGGCGGTGAAGATGAGAGTTCAGGGAAAAGGGGAACAAAGCCGGATGAACCCCGGCACGGTCACGCAGCGCATCCAGCTGAAAGAGCCGTTCAGACAGGCTGTGAAGATTTCGCGCGGTAGCTCCGCGCCAGCGTCACAAAGATCTCCCGCAGCGTCAGCGGCCGCACCTCCTGCACCCGCCCGGCGGGAAAGGCCGCCGCGTAGGCCGCCAAACTACTCCCCTCGACGTAGTAGCTCTCGACGAAACGGATCGCCCTCCCGGCAACCTGCACATTCAACCAATCCGCTGACAACTCCGCCGCAGGCAGCGCGGCCTCTCCATCGAACCACAGATCCACCTGCCGGAACCGCCCCTGCAACGTCTCCACATCCTCCTGCAAATCCAGCATCCCATCGTGCAGGATCGCCACCCGGTCGGCGAAGCGCTCCACTTCCTCGATGTCGTGGGAGGAGATCCACACCGTCCAGCCCTCGGTCTCGGTCAGCTCCAGCAGGCCCGTCAGAAACTCATCCCGCACCAGCGGATCCAGCCCGGAGAAGGGCTCGTCCAGCACCACCAGCTGTGGCCGGTAGGCCAGTGAGGACAGCAGCGCCGCCTTCATCTTCTGCCCGCGCGACAGCGAACTCAGCCGGGTCTTCAGCGGCAGATCGAACGATGCCAGCAGCTTCTTCTCGAAGTCCCGGTCCCAGTACATCCCATACATCGGCCGCACATAGTCCAGCAGCTTCGGCACCGTCAGCCACTCCGGCAGCTGGCGGTTCTCCGACACATAGCCGATCCGCCGCCACTGCTCCGGCCCCAGCTTGGTGGCATCCACCCCCATCACCTCCAGCCTCCCATAGTCGCGGTCGATCAGATTCATCGCGCACTTGATCGTCGTCGTCTTTCCCGCGCCGTTCGGCCCCAGAAAGGCGGTGACCTTTCCCTGCGGGATGTCGAGATCGACACCCCGCAGGGCGTCATGGCCACGGAAACGTTTTCTTAAATCACGGATGGTGATCATGGTTGATTTGGAGGTTCGGGATTGTGAAGTCGTTCCAGCAGCGTCCGCAGATCGGCGGTGGTCAGGTGCAGCGCACGGGCCTCTTCCAGGAAGCGCCGCGCCGCCGGCTCCATCATCGCCAGCCGCTGCTCCAGCGACGGCAGATGCGGCGCCTGCACCACCATCCCCACCCCCGGCCGGCTGACCAGAAAGCCGAGATCCTTCAGCTGCTGGATCACCTTGTTGCCGGTCGTCGGGGAAATCTTCAGCGCCTGCGCCAGCGACCGCACCGACGGAAACAACTCCCCCTCCCGCAGCTCGCCGCTCGACAGCGCCCGGTGCGCCGCCCGCACGATCTGGTCAGAGATCGGCTCGCCATCGCGAAGGTGAAAGGGAAACGGCAACATACGC
>JAQGPE010000437.1 GCA_028293225.1 Akkermansiaceae bacterium
TCACCTACGGCATCCTCCGTATCCAGCACCTGCTGCCGCTGAATCCGCAGGGGCTGCCGGCGCTCAGCCCGGCGCTGGCCTTCAACACGGCGGTCAGCTTCACCACCAATACCAACTGGCAGAGCTATGGCGGGGAGTCCACCATGTCGTACTTCTCCCAGATGGTCGCACTGACCATCCACAACTTCACCTCGGCGGCGGTCGGGATCGCGATCGCAGCGGCGCTGGTGCGCGGGATTTCCCGGCAGAGCACCACGGCGCTGGGGAACTTCTGGGTGGATGTGATCCGCACCACCTACTACCTGCTGCTGCCCGTTTGCACGGCCTTCGCGATCTTCCTGGTTTCGCAGGGGATGATCCAGAACTTCAAGGGCTATGATACGGCAAAGGTCGTGGAAGCTCAGACGGTTCAGGTGGCCACCACCGACGCCGCCACGGGCGCGACCAAGACGGAAACTCAGACGGTCGACACGCAGACCATCGCGCAGGGTCCGGTTGCCTCGAAGGTGGCGATCAAGATGCTCGGCACCATCGGCGGCGGCTTCTTCAACGCCAACGCGGCGCATCCTTTCGAGAACCCGACGCCGCTATCGAACTTCATCCAGATGCTTTCGATCTTCGCGATCGGCAGCGGCCTGACCTGGTATCTCGGCAAGTCGGTAGGCAACCAGGGTCACGGCTGGTCGGTGTGGGCGGCGATGATGTCGCTGTTCATCGTCGGCGTGCTGGCCTGCTGGAGTGCGGAGGCGCACGGCAACCCGATCCACCACGCGCTGGGCGTGGCGACCGGCAGCGGCAACTTTGAGGGCAAGGAAGTGCGCTTCGGCGTCTTCAATTCCTCGCTGTTCGCAACCATCACCACGGCGGCTTCCTGCGGTGCGGTGAATGCGATGCACGACTCCTTCACCGCGCTCGGTGGCCTGGTGCCCCTGTTCATGATGGATCTGGGTGAAGTCGTCATCGGCGGTGTCGGCGCGGGCCTTTACGGCATGTTGGTCTTTGTGGTGCTGGCGGTTTTCATCGCCGGTCTCATGGTGGGTCGCACGCCGGAGTATCTGGGCAAGAAGATCACCGCCTTTGAGGTGAAGATGGCCATGCTCGCCCTGCTGGTGCTGACCATGTCGATCCTCGGCTTCACCGCCTGGGCATCGGTCGCTCCCTGGGGCTTGGCCGGTCTGAACAATTCAGGACCGCACGGTTTCAGTGAAATCCTCTACGCCTTCAGCTCCGCCACGGCCAACAACGGCAGCGCCTTCGCCGGCCTGACCGCCAATCCGACGAATGGCGACCCGCACTACAATGTCACGCTGGGCTTCGCCATGCTGATCGGTCGCTTCCTGATGATCGTGCCGATCCTGGCCCTGGCCGGCGCCCTGGCCAAGAAGAAGACCTCGCCTCCAGGACCGGGCACCTTCCCGGTTTCCGGCGCCACCTTCACGGTGCTGCTGGTGGGCACGGTGCTCCTCGTCGGTGCGCTGAACTTCCTGCCGGCTCTCGCGCTCGGCCCCATCGTTGAGCACTTCCTGATGCTCGGCCGCAACCTGTTCTAATTCATTTCCTCCAACGCTTCAGACATTATGTCCACGCAAGCTCCATCACTATTCGACAAGACCATCGTGGTGCCCGCGATCGGCGAGTCCTTCAAAAAGCTCGACCCCCGGCTCATGATCAAGAATCCGGTGATGTTCGTCACCGAGATCGGCGCGCTGCTCACCACCGTCGCGCTATTCACCTCGCCCTCCGACAAGGGCTTCATCCTGCAGCTCGCCATCTGGCTGTGGTTCACCGTGCTGTTCGCGAACTTCGCCGAAGCGGTCGCCGAGGGCCGTGGCAAGGCCCAGGCCGACAGCCTGCGAAAGGCCCGCAAGGACACCATCGCGCGCCGCCTGAAGAACGGCAAGGAAGAGAGCGTCGCCGCCAACAACCTGGAGAAGGGCGACACGATTGTCTGTGAAGCTGGCGACGTGATCGCTGCCGACGGCGAGGTCATCGAGGGCATCGCCAGCGTTGACGAGGCTGCGATCACCGGCGAGTCCGCCCCGGTCATCCGCGAAAGCGGTGGCGACCGCAGCGCCGTCACGGGAGGCACGCGGGTCATCAGCGACCGCATCGTGATCCGCATCACCTCGGAAAAAGGCAACACCTTCCTGGACCGCATGATCGCGATGGTGGAAGGGGCAAAGCGCCAGAAGACGCCGAACGAGATCGCCCTGACGATCCTGCTGTCGGCCATGACGATGATCTTCCTGCTGGTCTGCATCACCCTGAAGCCCTACGGCACCTACGCCGGGATGACCTTCACCGTGCCAGTGCTGGTAGCCCTGCTGGTGTGCCTGATTCCGACGACCATCGGCGGCCTGCTCAGCGCGATCGGCATCAGCGGCATCGACCGCCTGATCCGCCGCAATGTGATCGCCACCAGCGGTCGCGCGGTGGAAGCCGCGGGCGACATCGACGTGCTGTTGCTCGACAAGACCGGCACCATCACCATCGGCAACCGCATGGCCTCCGCCTTCATCCCCGCTCCCGGAGTGACCGAGGGCGACCTGGCCGATGCCGCGCAGCTTGCCTCGCTGGCGGACGAAACGCCGGAGGGCCGCAGCATCGTGGTGCTGGCCAAGGAGAAGTTCAACCTGCGCGGTCGTGAGCTGATGGAACCGCACGCGGTCTTCGTGCCCTTCACCGCCCAGACCCGCATGAGCGGTGTGGACATGGATGGCCGGACGATCCGTAAGGGCGCGGCGGAGTCGGTGAAGAACTGGGTCGAGCAACAGGGCGGTCACTACCCTGCGGATGTCTCCGCCGCCGTGGAGGCCGCATCCCGGGCCGGGCGTACGCCGCTCGTGGTAGCCGAAGGCAGCCGGGTGCTCGGCGTGGTCGAGCTGAAGGACGTCGTGAAAGGCGGCATCAAGGAGCGCTTCGCCCAGCTGCGCAAGATGGGCATCCGCACCGTGATGATCACCGGGGACAACCCGATGACCGCCGCTGCGATCGCCGCCGAGGCCGGTGTGGACGATTTCATGGCTCAGGCGACTCCGGAGGATAAGCTCAAGCGGATCCGCGATGAGCAGGCCGCCGGGCACCTGGTGGCGATGACCGGTGACGGCACCAACGACGCGCCCGCCCTGGCCCAGGCCGATGTCGGCGTGGCCATGAACACCGGCACGCAAGCCGCCCGCGAGGCCGGCAACATGGTCGACCTGGACAGCAACCCGACCAAGCTCATCGAGATCGTGGAAATCGGCAAGCAACTGCTGATGACCCGCGGCTCCCTGACCACCTTCTCGATCGCGAACGACGTGGCGAAGTACTTCGCGATCATCCCGGCCATGCTCATGGCGACCTTCCCGGCCATTGCGCCGCTGAATGTCATGGGCCTGGCCTCCCCGCAAAGCGCCATCCTCAGTGCGGTGATCTTCAACGCGCTGGTGATCATCGCGCTGATACCGCTGGCCCTGAAGGGCGTGGCCTACAAGCCGCTCGGCGCCATGGTGGTGCTGCGGCGGAACCTGCTCATTTATGGCCTCGGCGGCCTGGTGGTCCCTTTCGCCGGGATCAAGGCCATCGACCTGATCGTTTCCAACCTCCACCTTGCTTGAACTATGAATGTCGTACTTTCTGAAATCCGCGGCGCCGTTGTCTCGACGCTGGTGCTGGCGGTCATCTGCTGCGGGGCCTACCCGCTGGTCGTTACCGGAATCTCCCGCGTGGCCTTTCATGACAAGGCTGACGGCAGCCTGATCAAGGACGCTTCCGGCAATGTGATCGGCTCCGCGCTGCTGGGCCAGAGCTTCACCGGCGAGCGCTACTTCCACTCCCGCCCGTCGGCGGCCGGTACGAATGGCTACGATCCGACCAGCTCCAGCGGCAGCAACCTGGGGCCAACGTCCCAGAAGCTGGCCGACCAGATCAAGGCCAACGTGGCCGACTACCGGACCAGCAATGGCCTGGGGGACGACCAGGAGGTGCCTGCGGATGCCGTGACGGCCTCCGGCAGCGGCCTGGACCCGCACATCAGTCCCGAGAATGCGGCGCTGCAAACGGCCCGCATCGCCAAGGCTCGCAACCTGTCCGTAGAGGCGGTGCGCGGCCTGATCGAGAAAAACACCGATAAGCCGGACCTGGGGATTTTCGGCGACCCA
>JAQGPE010000483.1 GCA_028293225.1 Akkermansiaceae bacterium
CGGCATCGATCGCCGGGGTCGACGGCAGCACGTCGGAGGTCAGGAAAATCTCCAGCCCGGCCTCTTTCAGGATGCCGAACAGGACCGCGAACTCCTCGCGGAAAACGGCGATGCGGGCGGCGATTTCAGGCTCGTGCAGCGGGTGGGCGGCAAGGTGGGCGAGATCGTCCAGCGTCACGGCCGTGAAGCCCTCGGCCGCGACCTGGCGGGCGAAGGTGCGCAGATCCTCGCGAATGCCGTCCCACTGCTCGCGGCGCTTCGGCCCGGTGGTGGCCAGCTCGGCGAACAGGATCTTCGACCAATTGGTGCGGCGGTCGCCCAGGCCCCGGAAAAACGGGCCGATCGCATCGATGAGAAACAACCGCGGCTGCATGAGTGCCTGTAACATAAGCGTCACCGGACGGAGGAGGGAAGCGGCTCCATATGACAGGATCGTTGCAAAGTCCGGGCGGAGAGGGCGGCAGGCAACCCGTTGAGCCACGATTTCCAAAAATCTGCCAAGGAACCGCCCGGCCGCCCGTCATGCTGGGCGAGCTGGTTCGCTTTTCCTTGGATTTCTTGCTAGGGAGGAGACATCCCTCTGCTCCGTCACTCCGGTGGCGCCGGGCAGGGGGATGTCCATCCGGCCTCCGACTTCCATGTCCACTCCCACCCGCGAGTCTTCAGACGACTGGCTTCTCGAAACGCTGGAACGCTACGAGAAGCCTCTGCTGAAGTACGCCCTGGGGATCTGCGGCGACCGCGAGCTGTCGAAGGACATCGTGCAAGAAACCTTTGTCCGGCTGGCCTCTGAAACGGCAGCCGAGCGGCCACGGAACATCTCCGCGTGGCTCTTCACCGTCTGCCGCAACAAGCTGGTCGATGTGCGGCGCAAGCAGTTCCGGCTGGTGCCGCTGACCGACGCGCACCTGGAGAATCCGGAGGAAGTCGCGCCTGCGCCGTCCGCCGGGATCCAGGCCCGCGAGGAAACCGCCCGGCTGCTGGAAATGGTCGACCAACTGGCCGAGCGGGAGCGCGAACTGATCCGCCTGAAATTCCAGGCCGGACTGAGCTACCGCGAGATCGCCGGCGTCACCGGCCTGACCGAGGGCCACATCGGCTACCTGCTGCACCACGCCGTGAAGACGCTGCGTGACGAGTGGCTGAAGGAAGGAGGAGGGCGATGAGCGATCAGCCCGATGATCCCTTTCCCTTCGAAGACGACGATGCCGATTTCGCCGCCTTTCTCTCCGCCGCGCTGGACCCGGGCGAGATCGAGCTTGGCGAGCGCCGTCATGCCGAGTTGCGCGCCGCCATGGGCATCGCGCACGAACACGAAGTGCAGGCCGACCCGGAGCTGGAGGCCTTTGCCGGCTTTCTGAGCACCGCGCTCGATCCCGGCGAGATCGAGCTGGACGAGGCCGCGCGCAAGACGGTCACCGGCGCGGCCGAAACGCTGCGGCCCGGCGACCTGGTGTCGTGGGCGCTCGGCGAACTGCCTCTCGCGCGCCGCCAGGCCGTGGAGGAAATCCTCAGCGCCCGTCCGGACCTGCGCGACGAGGCCCTGTCACTGCGGCATTTTTGCACCCGCCTGCGCGAGCGCCTGCCGGCCATGGCCAGCCCACGGCTGGCGGAGCGCTTGCGGTTGCGGTGGATTTTCCGGGACAGCAGCAGCACGACCACGCGGCGTTTTGCCCAGGTTGCGGTGGCGGTATTGGTCGCGCTGCTGCTCGTGCCGGTCAGCCTCTATCGGAAGGCCCCGGTCAAGGAACAGGTCGCCGGAAAGGCGGCTCCTCCACAGGAATCCTCCGCGGAGGAGCCGGCCGTCATGGAAGCCACCCGGCATGCCCCGCCGCAGGTGGTGACGATCGAAACCGAGCACCGCGCCAACCCGGAGAGAGCGGTCGCGGCCGCCGTGACCGGGACCGCGCCCATCGCGGAAGAACCTGCCGCAGTGGTGGAGAGAACCCGCGTGGCGGAAGTGACGCCGCTCCCTGCCCATCCGGCGAAGCAGTTCCATGCCGCGCCGCTGCATGTGGCGGAGGTGGCCTACGTGCCCGCACTGTCTTCCTACGAGACGAACGGCAGCCCGATCCCGGTGACACTGATCACCCCGAAGGCATCCGAGGGCTCCTCCCCGCACCTGATGCAGCTGGCTGAGAATCTCGGCGAACGCCAGCAGCACGGTGGTGGTGGTGGCAGCGGCGGCAACAGCAGCTCCGAACCCCTGATGGCCAGCACGAGCTCCGCGCAGGTCGAGGGGGGCGTCGCGATGGCCCGTGAATTCAGCGGCACCATGCCGATGGCCACCTTCACCCGCACCCTCGCCTTCGACACGGTCGGGACCGCTTTCCAGGTCAACCTCGGCGGCGACGAAGCCGCTCCCGGCGATGGCGAGGGCGGCGAAGGCGTCGGCGGCAATGCCAAGACCACCCTGGTCCCGGCCTTCCACAATGGCACCTCGGTGCTCGCTAATCTGCAACCCTACCTGCTGACCGCCCTGGTGAGCAGCACTGGCGGCAATCATGGCCCGGTGGCCCTGGAGGACGGGCTGGTCTGGGATGCCAGCGCCGGCTTCCGCACGCTCGACTTCGACTCCTTTGCCCTGAACGCCGGCATGCGCGCCGAGACCTGGACCGGGACCGTCAGCGTGGCCAAGGCACTGACGGCCGACCTGACCCTGGGCGCCAATCTTTCGGCGGTCGATTCGCGCGGCAAGATCGACCGCTATGGCCGGATCGACGTCACCGGCAGCGTGGCCGGGTGGTCGCTCGACTGGCAGCACGGGCCGTGGGAGCTCGGCCTCAGCAATTCCTTTGCGAAGCTCGACCAGGACCTGACCCGCACCAGCGGCGGGATCGGCCGCGCGTCCCAGGATGCCACCCTGCAGCAGCTCGACCTGCATGCCGCGTGGAAAAAAGACATCGGCGCCTTTCGCCACGGCCCCCTGCTGAACCTGCAGTCGAGCTGGGGCCAGCTCGACTCCTACCAGGAGCCGGGTGAGAACGGCGTGGCCGTGGCCGGACGGAACTTCAATTCACTCGATTCGCTGGCCGGCTGGGAAATCGATGGAAATTTCGACACCGCCGCGGGAGGCTGGAAGCCGCACCTGCTGGCCGGCTGGCGCCACCGCCTGCGCGTGCCGGACGGGGTGGTCCGGCAGTCCAGCTTCGGCGGCACCTCGCTCTTCCAGCCGGACGCGCCCGAGCGCGACTCCCTGCTGCTGGAAGCGGGCCTGCAGTGGAGCCAGAAAAACGGCCCCCTCTATGCCGAGGGAGCCGTGGGGATGGACTGGCGCGGCGGTGAGTCCGACCGTAGCCTGATGCTGCGGGTCGGGGCGCGGTTCTGATGCATCATCTCAAACCTGCGGCCAAACGCCTGTCGAAAGTGGCTGATGCGTCCCGCTTCAGCGCTGAGAGCTTACAGCCGCAGGCTGCTGGATCATAGAAGAAAAGGGAGGGCTCTATTCCACCTTCCAGAAGAGGAAGTGCGACCTGCGGTCGTGAGCTTTCCATGCTGAAGCGGGACGCATCAGCCACTTTCGACAGGCGTTTGGCCGCAGGTTTGAGATGATGCATCAGAACCGCGCCCCGACCCAGATC
>JAQGPE010000485.1 GCA_028293225.1 Akkermansiaceae bacterium
TGCCCCATGTAGGAGTTCATTTTCGCCCATAGCGCCGTATCGCTGGCCACGATCGGATCGGGCTTCTCGCCGTTCTTCAGAGCGATATCGTAGGCCGCCATCCGGGAGGCCACCGGCGGCGCATCCGGATCCTTCGATCCCGGCCGGTCCAGCAGGGGATCGACAAAGGGCTTGGTCCACTCGTGCTTGGTGCGGGTGGCGACGAGCCGGTCGATCACGAACTCATCGATCGGCTTCTTGGCCGCCACCTCCGCCGCGGTTGCCTCCGGCGCCACCTCCGGGACGGTTTCGTGCGCGGCGGAAGCCACCGCCTCGCGCTGCTGCTGGAATTTGTGAATCTGTCCGCCGATCAGGGGGATCATGATCGCGATCAGCCCGCCCATCAACAGGGTGAAGCCCGCGAACACCCCCACCACCGCCCAGCGCCGGGAAAAACCGCGCCGCTGGATCATCCGCACGATCGGGTCGAGCAGGTAGGCCACGATCGCCGCCACGGCCAGAGGCACCACCACCGGCTGCAGGAACCCCAGGATCTGCCCGGCCAGCCAAATGAGGCCGACAATGAGCGCGCCGAGCACCAGCATCGAGATGCCGGAGATCGCATTCCACATCGTGCGGGTCTGAAAGCGGGTAGGGTAGCGGGCCATGAGGAGGTGCGCAGGGTCTAGCAGGATCGTGGCGGCAAGTAGATTGGAAAATGCCCGGCGATGTGGAAGCGCCTCAGCTTGAGCCGTCTTTCCGGCGGATTGCCTGGGGCCCGGCGCAGCGCGGGAAGCGGGGCGAAAAAATCCGCAAATGAATACCAGAAATCTCTTGCAGCCGGGCTGGTTCCGGGTAGGTTCGCGCCCCGCTCCGCAAGGGGCGCCAAACTAAATCGCGGGATGGAGCAGCCAGGTAGCTCGTCAGGCTCATAACCTGAAGGTCGTAGGTTCAAATCCTACTCCCGCCACCAATGAAAGCCGTTGAATTCGAAAGAGTTCAACGGCTTTCGCCGTTTTAGGCTGAGGTCTCGTAGACACAGTCCGTAGACACTTTCTTGTTTCCTTCTTTAGGAGCACATGTTTGGCGGAGGAAATCGTCACACTATGCTAGGTGGAGGCGCAGGGAGAATTGAGCTGGAAGCAACAGACTCCAAGGACTGCATGATCGGACAATGTGAGATGGCAATGGCTCACCCCTCAGATGAGTAGTCACCCAAGAGTTGGGATCGTGACACTAGCTGGCTTAGATGGTCGATTTTTTGTTCCGCTGCGAGGTTGAGCCGATTCACCTCTAAGGTCCGTCAAGCAGAGTGCCGCCGTTGGAAGTATTGCCACTCCGCAACCCACCCGCTCCCCCCATGGGGGGGCTCACGCTGGTCAGACTGAGGTCGTGCCCAACCCGTTCGAGGCCGTCCCAGAGCTCCTGGGGATGCGGTGCTTCAGCTTAATTCAAGTGCGGCACTAAGAATATGAGGATTTAGCGCACGATTCCCGAACAAAGAATCTTGAAGTTTGGATTAAAGGTCGACGACGCACAGATAAATGTTTTCGTTAGTTGATTATTCAACATAAACATTCCGGGGGTGTCCTCGTCGGGAATAAATGCCTCTGTGCCGAATTTTCTGCTGTACCACGAAGCGAATTCCTTGGATGTCATAGATTCGGATCTGAAGATCCTGTCTAATGTCGTGCCGCAGAACGAGAAATCTGTCAGAAGACCTGAGTCGGGATCTATGCAGAGGTAATTCCCGCGCTTTTCCTCAGCAGGGTCAGATGACCTGCTTTCCATTGATGGCGATTCAAATTTAATGAAAACAGATCCGGCTAGAACTCCTGAATCGAGGCCGCGGAATTCGCATTTTTCCATGACGTGCGTATCGATCCATTGAAAGGCATCTTCCCACTTCATTCCCAGAAAAAGGCCGTTGATAGAAGGACCGACTCTATCGGAAGGAATGCCTTTGCTTATTATGGATTTACGTCTCAGATATTCCTTGATCTCGATCCGGGGATCCTTCACCGATTTCCTCAAACCGAATCCGGCGGGTGATGTTGACTCCGTCTTAACTATCTTAACGGCCTTTTCCGGCTCTGTCATGATTGCCGAGGGAGCGACGACAGCGGATCCAGCAGGAGAGGAATCTGCGGGAGGCACTGGATACTTGCGAGGCAATCCTGGCCCAAGAGACAACGTTTCAAAGAGGAAGAAAATGAGGGCAATAACTAGCCCGACCTGAAGTGAAACAGAGGCCTTGGTGGAAGATGAATTTCTTTTTGGCTTAGAAGCTGGAAGGGGATTGGTCGGAGATTCAGAGTTCATCGCGCGAGCTTTGCACTACCGTTGGTGGGGTGTAAAGAAATCAGTCATTGGCTAAGGTTCCCGACTCTCAATGGGGAAATCAACGGCCATACTTCTGATCAAACGGCTTCGCGAATTGCGAAGTCGCAGAGGGCTCACCCAGGAAGAGTTCGCTGAACAGGCTTCGATTTCCTACAAATATTACCAAGCCATTGAAGGAGGGCGAAAAATCGATTTGAGGCTTTCGACGATTGACCGGCTTGCTTCTGCTCATGGTCTGCCGGTCTGGAAGCTTCTCCAGTTTCAGGAGGATGACCAATCTTCTGATTAGGATTCGTAGGCAGTTGGTCGGTGCCTCCGCGTCCGGCAATGGTGAAGCAATTTTCCGTCCCTGCGTGTCATAATAGATTGAATCTCCCTAGCTTACTATCATCCGCTCGATCTCCTTCGCATGTTTCGACGTCCCTTGGCGTCGGTTCGAGTGAAGTTGTTGGGTGTGGTTGATGTCGGTGGGGCCAATCAATGCCCTTATGGCCATCAAACTAATTGCAAACTACAGCAAGCGACTCGGCTTGCCTGGCTATTCCAGCCACCAGTTCAGCATCGAAATCGAATCTGAACTTTCCCACCTCGAAGACGTTTCGGCAGAAGCTGAACGCATCTATGCCCTGCTTCAGGGCAACGTCGACGAGCAGATCCGTTCCACTGGTTTTGTTCCTCCGGCTGACTACGGCACCGGGATTGAAATTCCACATCTCGTTCCTGCGATCCCGGCGCGGGGGCTCAATGCTTCCGGTCCATGGAAGTGTACTGCGAAACAGCGCGAGCTAATCGAGAACCTCGTGACCGAGCATCATCTGGATAAAAAGGAAGTGGAGGCACTTGCCTCCGACCAGTTCGGGAAGAGCGTCAGGACGTTGAACAAAACCGAGGCATCGGCATTGATCGACCAACTGATCGCCAATCACGGCCGGTACCCTTCCCATGGAGCCCAGCCGCACTTCAACCGCCAACCGAGGGTAGCATGAAAGCAGCTTTCTCCTCCATCACATTGGCCTCAGCCATCCTGCTGTTGAGCAACTGCAATGAGGTCCCGCCACGGGAGCGGGAGCTACCGAAACCGGTGGTCACCGATACACGGCCCGTGGGTGACGGGCTCAAAGTCGTCGGCTACGCCATCCTCGGCGGAGCCGTCGTCGTCACCCTCGGTCGACTTCTCCGATAACATCATGAACGCGAAAAAATACATCGCGGTCTTCGCTGGCATTTCCGTTGCAGGTCTCGCTCTCCATCTCATCGCCGACTTCTGGTTGCCGATGCTGATCGGGGGGTGCCTGACTCTGTTGGTCGCCAGAGTCGTCCGTTGAATCTGTCAATTCCCGCGCGAAACACCCGTCCGGTCTTCCGACCCGACGGGTGTTTCGCGTTCATCATCAACGCAAATATCCAAGGCATGTCCCAGCAATACAACCTACCCCTCCTTGAAGCGATCTGCCGCCGTGGAGTTCTATGTGCCACCAGCGTCCGCTACTGGCGTGGCTGCAAACGCCTCAAAGCCGAAGACCTCGGTCTCGATCCCGCGCAGGTCAGCCAGCGGCTGATCCAGCTCGGTCACAAGCGCCTGGTGCCCCGTGAGGCACTTGCCGCTTTCGCTCTGATTGAATCCCGTGCTCATGCTCTGATCGAAGCTTCGAGCTTTCCCTTCCTCGGGGGGATCGCGCGCTTCGTT
>JAQGPE010000564.1 GCA_028293225.1 Akkermansiaceae bacterium
ACAGCACGGCAGGCGGTCCCCCATTTCCCCGCCTCCCTCGTGGAAGTGACCCGTCTCCCGTGCTGTCTCGTTTTCCCGGAGAGAGGCCTCTCCCCCATTTCCTGCCCATGACCGCCGCCGCCGGCAGGCCGGAGAGCCTCCCGCTCTACCCCGGCGGCGGTATGGCGGGGCCCTTTCGGCCGGATTGCGCCGCGGTGGCAAAAGGTCGCGATCCGGGAAGGAGCCCGAAACCGGCGGATGGTCGTTTTCCCGTCAATTTCGGCCCTTTCGGTCGTGTGGAAACAAGGTTTTCAACGGCTTTCGTCACATGGGCGGCTCCATGGGCGGAAAACCGGTTGCGACTTGTCGTAACGGTTGTTTAGCCTCCCGTCGTGCCGGAGATTGAGGAAGCCATCAGACCAACCGCCGATGTGGCAAAAGACCACGTCCGGGCGGTCTATGTCGCCATGCTGCGGGCCCGTCTGTTGGAGAGCAAACTCTCGAGTCTCTACAAGGCCGGGAAGATCGTCGGCGGCGTCTACCTCGGCAAGGGGCAGGAAGCCGTCAGCGCCTCGCTCGGGGCCTCCCTGATCCAGGGACGTGACATTTTCGCCGCCCTGATCCGCGACCAGGCCGGGCGCACCGCTTTCGGCGAGCCGCTGATCGACTGCACCCGCACCTACCTGGGGTCGGTGCTGGGTCCGATGAAGGGCCGCGACGGCAACATTCACCGCGGCCGGCCGCGCGATGGCATGCCGGCGATGATCAGCCACCTTGGTGCGCAGGTCTCGCTGGTGGCCGGGATGCTGATGGCCCGCCGCCTGAAGGGGATCCTGCCCGGCACGGTCGGCGCGACCTGCGTCGGCGACGGCGCGACCTCGACCGGGGCTTTCCATGAAGGCCTGAACGTGGCGGCGGTGGAGAAGCTGCCGATGGTGGTGGTGGTGGCGAACAATCAGTTCGCCTACTCGACCCCGACGGAGCGCCAGTATGCGTGCGATGACCTGCTGGACCGGGCCAAAGGCTACGGGGTCGGCGGTCACGGCGTGGACGGCACGGATCTGTTGGCCTGCGTATCGACCATCGGTCGCGCGGTGCGGCTGGCCCGCGAAGGCCATGGCCCGCAACTGGTCGTGGCCCGTTTGCTGCGGCTGGTCGGCCACGGCGAGCACGATGACGGCAGCTACGTTCCCGATACTCTGAGAGCCGGCGCGCTGGGCCGCGATTGCCTGGAAGTCGGGCAGGCCCAGTTGGTGGAGGGCGGCTATGCGACCGCCGAGGAGCTGGAGCGCTGGAGAACCGATGCGGCCGAGGAGGTCCAGGCCGCGGTGGCGCAGGCCCAGCAGGAGCCGGCGCCCGATCCCTGGACGGAGGTCTGGGAGGCCTGTTCGGTGAAACTTTCCACGGAAGGACTCTGATTTGACGATGAGCGTGACCTATGTCGATGCCATCCTGGAAGCCCAGGAAACGCTGTTGCGGGACGATCCGCGTGTCTTCCTTTACGGCCAGGACATCGGGAAATTCGGCGGCGCTTTCAAGGCGACCAAGGGGCTGGCGGAGAAGTTCCCCGGCCGGGTGCTGGATTCGCCGATCAGCGAGGACGCGATGATGGGCCTGGCGGTCGGCGCGGCCATTGAAGGCATGCGGCCGATCGTGGAGATGCAGTTCGCGGATTTCTCATCGATCGGCTTCAACCAGATCATCAACCAGGCGGCGACCCACTACTACCGGACCGGCGTGCCGGTGCCGCTGACGGTGCGCCTGCCCTCCGGCGGGACGCCCGGCTCCGGGCCTTTCCACAGCCAGAGCATGGAGGCGATCTACGCCCACTACCCCGGCCTGGTGGTGGTGACCCCGGCGACGGTTTCCGACGCCTATCACATGCTGATCGACGCGGTGAAGCTGGATGACCCGGTGATCTACTGTGAGCACAAGTTCCTCTACCGCTGGCTGAAGTCGAACCGGATCAACGGCGACGGACTGCCGATCGGCAAGGCGCGCATCACCCGGCCCGGCAAGCACGCCACGGTCGTGACCTACAGCGCCATGGTCCATGAGGCCGTGCGCGCGGCGGAGCGGCTGAAGGAGGAAAGCGGCTGGGAGATCGAGGTCGTGGACCTGCGCTCCGTGAAGCCGCTGGACATCGATACGGTGCTGGCCTCGGTGGCCCGGACCGGCCGCCTGCTGGCGCTCGGTGAAGCTTTCCCGTGGGGCGGCGTGACCGCCGAGGTGGTGGCACGGGTCTGTGCCGATGGCTTCCACCTGCTGGATGCCCCGCCGCGGCGGCTGAATGCGCGTGACACGCCGGTGCCGTACCACCCCAAGCTGTGGGCCGCGCACCGTCCCACGCCCGAATCCATTTGTCTGGCCCTGCGCGAGCTGCTGGCCTTCTGATTTCCCGAACCCAGATGCCCACCGTCCCCATCCTCATGCCCCAGCTCGGCGAATCGATCGCCGAGGCCACTGTGATGCGCCTTGGCATCGCGCCCGGCGACACCGTCCAGGCGGACCAGGAAGTCATCGAGGTGGAGACCCACAAGGCGACCATGGGGGTCACCACGCTGTGCTCCGGCACGGTGAAGGAGATCCTGGTCCAGGAAGGGATCACCTATGCGGTCGGCACGGTGCTGGGCTACCTGGAGGTCACCGAGGAGGAGATCGCCCGGACCGGCGTGGACACCCGCGAGGCCTTCGAGGACCGGCGGGTGGCGGCGGCGGAGTCGCCGACCCAGCAGCAGCAGGAGAAGAACCTGCACTTCGCGCTGGACGACGACAGCTATGAGGAGAACCCGGTGGTGGAGCCGAACGTCAAGGGCCTGCCGGTGCCGGCGGGCGTGATGGGCGCCCACTACATCTCGCCGCGGATGCGGGCCCGGATGAACGAGATGGGGCTGCGCGAAGCCGACATCTCGGCGATCGCCGGGACGGGAGTGGGCGGCCGCGTGACGGTCGACGACCTGGAGAAATTCATCGATTACATCAACACCTGGCCGAGCAGCAATGCCTCGCCGATGCGGCTGGCGGTGGCGGATGCCATGCGCCGGAGCTGGTCGCGGCCGCTGGCCAGCGTCG
>JAQGPE010000592.1 GCA_028293225.1 Akkermansiaceae bacterium
CGGGCTTTTGCCGCCCGGAACCGAAGATGAGGATGCCCAGCAGTACCAGCAGCAGGAAGCCCGCGGTCCAGAGGGCGGCAAGGCGGTCGGCGGAGGCATACTCGGCCATGCGCCGTTCGGGAAAGGCGTCGTGATCGAAAGAGCCCCCGCCATAGAGGTCGGTGTAGTATTCCGGCAGGTGTCTGATGCCAGGGGGCGGGGTGGCGCTGTACCGATACCAGCTGTGGGCTGCCTTGACCAAGCGGTCGATGCGATCGGCCTGTTCTGTGAGGCCAGCTTTCCTGACCTCCCTGGAGAAACCCGCCGAGATTCCCGTGGCCTGCGGAGGATACCAGGGGAGAGGATTGCCGGGCTGGGCAAGCTGCATCTCCGCCACACGGCACCAGGTATCGATCAACGAAGCGGCGGCGGTGAGGTCGCCCCTGGCGATCAGCAGATCGAACTGATACTGCACGCAGTCGTCGGCCGAGGGTAGTCCAGGCAGCCGGGCGGCCTGGGTGGAGAACGCGGTGACCTGGTCCTCCTCCAGGGTATACGGCGGCCGGAAGGCGGCGCGCTGGAGGGCGAGGAAGGAGCGCTGGCGGTCGATCCACGCCGGCTGGCGGGCCGCCTCCTCCATGGCTGCGGTCACGGTGGCAAGGTCTTCTTCGGTGGGGGAAACGGACCGGTAGCTGCGCCTTTCGTACATCAGATGCTTTCCCAATACGCTGGCTTTCAGCGCCGGCCAAAAGGCATTGCCGGGATCGATACGCCGCCAATGGTCGTCGAAGTCATCTGGCAGCTTGCCGATATTGGCGTAGTGGAACAAAACCCACGCCTGATAGAGGACAGGGTCGTCCGGAACGGCCATCGATTTCGCTTCCAGCTCCGCGATGCGGCCGATGTCGTTGTCTTCCACTGCCACGATGGGGACGCCCGGGCGGAGATCCGCCATGCGGCGGATGAGCACCGGGGTCAGGACATTGCGGCGGCCCTGTGACGGATAGGGTGTGAGATGGTGGTCGACGTACGAGTCCCACGCGCCCCAGCAGAAGAGGGCCAGGAAAATGAACCAGAGGCCGGTCCAGCCGAAGCGCCAGCGCGGGGGAGCGGCAGCGCCGGCCTGGACCCGGGCGGTGGCCTGCAAGAGGGTATCGTCCTCCGGCCCCGGAGCGGCGTACTGGATGCGCTCCATCAGCTCGGCTTTCACCCGGTGCTGAATTTCCGGCCACGGGCTGAGGGAGCGCGTGGCAAGTGTCGCGAAAGCCGGTCCGCCAACGGCGTCCGGAAAGGGGACGCCGGCGGGAAGCCCGGTTTCATCCATGGGGGGAGTCGAGTGAGGCGGGATGGGATGACTCATGGGCAGCCGGGGATATCATGTCTACCATCCGCGGGGCGGGGGTGGCAAGGACGCGAGCCGGACTGGAGGGCTTGAGGAGGATTCCGGGGAGGCCCGCAGAAATTTGTCACAATCCGGGCCGCCGATGCGAACTCTCCATGGATGGCCGTTTTCCCGCGATTCCCGCAGCAGCCGTCCGGCTCAACTCCAAGATCCGAATTTCATGAATCCGCCGAAGATCCAAGTCTACTGCACCGTTCGCGAGGACGAACTGGAGGCCGGCCCGAACGGACTGGTCTGCACCCGCTGCATCCGCAATCTGGTGAATCTGAACGACCCCGCCTCCGCGTCAAAGGCGAGCGGCTGCGGCTTTCTGCGGCGGCTGGGCGCCCCGGCGCTGGCCTCGACCATGCTGTTGTCGGCCTGCCAGGCCAAGCCGGAGAGCCGCCAGATGATGCTGGGCAAGATCGCCCCGGGTGCGACCGCCGCGACCGCCGCGACCGAGGCCCCGAAGGCGCCCGAGAAAGAACCCCGCAAGCCGCAACCACCGCCTCCACCGCGCCCGGTGCTGCCGGGCCTGATCGCCCCTCCCCCGCCACCGCCGCCTAAACAGGACCCGCAGAAGCCGGGTGCACCGGACAAGAAAAAGGGTGAGCCGGTGGAGGGCCCTCGCCAGATCATCATGGGTGATGTGGCGGTTTCCCAGACCCCTGACTCCGGCGACTGGCCGATCGCCCCACCCCACCCCGGCCAGCCGGGCTACGTCACCAGCCCCTACACGGGAAAACCGGTGGACGTGGTGAGCTTCGAGGCTGGGTCGCTGATCTGCGATCCTGCTTACCCGATGAGCGCGCGGAAGTATTTCCGGATCATCGAGGCCGTTTGACCTTGCCTGGTGAAGGCCCGGGAGCCTGCCCGGTGTTCGGACGACCGGCGGGCTTCAGGGTGGACTCAGATTCTCACGGATCTGCTGCACCCAGCGATCCGCATATATCGCGTCAAAGCGGCCGGCTTCCGGACCGGAGGCGGTGAAGAGATCCGCTTTCAGCAGCTCCTTTTCCCGGTGCCTCAGCCATGGGATCGACGCCAGCAGCAGCAGGCAGAGAACCGCCAGAGGCGTGCGAAAGCCGCGCAGGGCAAGAGCCCGGAAAACCGGCGAGAGCCGCAACTGGAGGAGGCCGAGTCCAAGGGTCCACAGCAGCCAGAGCAAAGGGAGGGAAATGCAGGCCGCGGCGAGAATCAGGATCTCCCAATACCATGAGGGACGGGTTTCCAGCAGCCACATCGACAGCGGCAGAAGCGCCGTGAAGAGGAGCATGAAACGACGCAGCCAGCGGATGCCCGGACGGGCTTCTCCCAGGCCCAGAAATCCCGCCCGGCGGGAGAGCTCCGCACTGGCGGCCACGGTGATCGCCTGCAAGATCAACAGCAGGCCGCAGACGTTTGAGAACAACCACGGGAAGCTCCGGATACGATAGAAATTGTAGTAGCCGATTCCCAGATCGCGGCAACCGGCGGGAGTGAGATGAACCACCGCCCACCACCAGGCGGCGGGAAGCAGCACGCCCAGCAAAACGACTTTCACACTGCCGGAAAGAGGAAAGAGCGGTCGCAAGCCCGCGGAAAGCGCACGGTCCCTCCGGCGGCTTCCGGCGAGAAGAAATGCCGCCAGCACCAACAGACAAAATCCGGCCGCCGCCAGCGCGAAATCGCGATCCGCTGCGGCATACTCCGCCAGGCGGCGGGAGCGCAGGCCCTGGTCGGCGATGAAAGCTGCTGCGCCACCAGCCTGGGGCCGGCACTCTGCCCCAGGTCCATAGTGCGCGCTGGCATTGGCATTCCGGATCGCGGCTTCGATTTCCCGCACCGACTTCTCCTGCGGCAACAGTTTCGCCCTGTGAGCAGCTTCGGCAACCCGGTAAACGGTATAGGTATCGGAATAGAGAGCGATCGCCGGCCGTTCATTTCCCTGCTGGATCAACCGGGCCCGCTCAACGGAACTCCACAGATCAATCACCGAGTCGAGTGGCTCCATTCCTGATGGCCAGCGAGAGGCCGAAACCTCGTCGCGAATGAGGCTGTCTACGTCGTTGTCCCAAGGGCGGCGAAAGGCGTGGATCCCGATACGGATCGCCTCATCATCATCCAGCGTCTCCGGCAGGCGGAAGGTGGCACGCCGGTCTGCCATGATCTGACGCCAACGATCGATCCACTTTACATGCAGCGGGACCTGTCTGAGGGCGGATAGCAATTCCTGAAAGCGCGCCGGATCACCGGCCCCTGCCACACCGAGCTTGCGA
>JAQGPE010000616.1 GCA_028293225.1 Akkermansiaceae bacterium
AAAGCTGGAGCATCCGGTGTTACAGGCCGAAATGCCGTGGGAATGGAAAGAGCGGAACGGCGCCGCTGACAAACGACTCAACATCTACGGAACGGTGCTGCGCGATGAAAAAACCGGTGCCTTCCAGATGTGGTACGCGGACGCGGGCCATGTGCTTTACGCGACCTCAACAGACGGCATTCGCTGGGTGCGTCCCATTCTCAATATCACGGGCGAAAACAACCTCACCAATCTGGGGCTCCACAGCCCGAGCATCATCCGCGACGCCTTCGAGACGGATCCGCGAAAACGATACAAAGCCGTCGGCAATGCGAGCATGGGTGTGGACGAAGCCAAGCTCCAGCGACTCAAGGATAAGTTCGAACTGGCGGACTGGTATCGGGACAAGACCCATCGCCTCTATTACGCGGCGTATTCGGCCGATGGCCTGCGCTGGACGATCGAACCGGAGCCGATTTTGCTCGGCTGTGATACCATCACCTTGTCGCAAGACCCGGTGACCGGCGAATACCTCGTCTTTCACAAACGCCAGGGCGATCCGCGGGTGGTGGGCATTCGCCAGGTTTTTCTGTCCGTCAGCAAGGACCTGGAGCATTGGTCTGAACCCGATCCTGTCGTGGTCGCGGATGAATTGGACAATCGGGCGGCCAAAAAACTGAAAGGAGGAACTTACTCGGAATTCTACAATCTCTCCGCGTTCCCTTATGGCGGGCAGTGGCTCGGATTTGCCACGCATTTCCGCCGGGTCGAGCCTCCCTCAGCCCTGTTCGGCAACGACGAGGTTAACGGCGTCAAAAGGTCCGCCACCGGGATTATCGATGTGCAGCTTGTGCAAAGCCGCGACGGCCGCCATTGGCACCGCTGCTCCGATCGCAGTCCGGTCATTCCACTGGGGCCGCACCTTTATGATGCCGGGAGCATTTTCGGCCTCTGCAATGCCCCCGTCATCGTCGGCGATGAAATGTGGATGTATTACACTGCGGTCACCACACCGCACGGGGGTGTGCCGCCCGAAAAAGAGCAATCTATCGCCCGCGCATCCTGGCGGATCGACGGTCTGGCTTCCTTGCAGGCCAAAGAGAAGCCGGGGACGATCGAAACGCACGCGTTTATCCCGGAAGGAAAGAATCTCTCGGTGAATGCCGACGTCGGGAAAGGCCGGCTCAGGGTGGAGGTGCTAAACGCCGACGGAATAACCATCGAAGGTTATGAGAAAGAATCCTGCGTTATCCAAAATCAGGATTCCGTGAAGCTGGCCGTCCAATGGAAGGATGCGGCGACGCTCCCTGCAGGCGCTCCGATTCGCCTTAGATTCCATCTGGAGAACGGGGATCTATACAGCTACCGGATTGATTGAAGACCTGCAAATTGACCATGAATCCATCCCGCCGAAGCTTTCTCAAACTCTCCTCCGGAGCACTCACGGTCGTCGGGTCGGGGGGGCACTTCCGCAATGCAACGCACGCCGCTTCCCCGCGTTTCCATCCCACGCCGGCCGCCGCCAGTTACAAGTGTATCTTCAACCACGAACTGCTGGTCATCGTCGGGAAGAAGGATAATAGCCCGGCTTACATCGGTTCCTTCATCGACAAGCTGAGAGATACGGACGTCGATGCCGTGATGTGCTGCCCGACGATGTGGCGCACCAATCTCTATCCTTCCGAGGTCGATCCGCAGTGGAAGAAGTTCACGCCGGAGCAGCGCTCGCCGAAGTTCCCGGCGTTTGACCGGATCATGGGTTACATCCACGGCGGCGGCGATCCGGTGAAGGATACGTTCGAGGCCTGTCGGCGGAATGGGAAGGACTTTTTCATCTCCTACCGGATGAACGATCAGCACTACGTGGGCGATCTTACCTGGCCGACCCACAACGCGATCTGGCGCGAGCATCCGGAATACTGGCTGGGAGACTCCGACGCACCGCCCGCCAAAGGCGGCGACAATGTCCGCCTCTTCAACTACCTGGTGCCCGAGGTGCGGGACTACTACTTCTCGATCCTGCGCGAACTCTGCACGAACTACGATGTGGACGGCGTGGAACTCGACTTCCAACGGTTTCCCAAGTTCTTCCGGAACGCGGATTTGGAAGAGGGTCGCGGCGTGATGACGGCTTTCGTCCGGCGCATCAAGACCATGATGGAAGACATCGGTCGCGAGCGCGGGAAGTCGCTCAAGCTCTGCATCCGCATTCCCGAAACGCTGGCCAAATGTGAAGAGGCCGGGTTGGACATCCCGACGTGGGACAAGCAGCGGCTAGTCGAGATGATCAACATTTCCTCGTTCTACGTCCACACCATCGAACTCGGGGTCGAAGAGTTCCGGGCGGCGACAAGCTACGGCAAACTTTATGGTGAGATGAACTACCTGACCTACCAGGAGTCGCGTAAATCCGGGGGCTCTGGCCGCCGCTACACGACGTTCGAGACTTACCGCGCTTCGGCGCTGAACCTTTTCCACCGCGGTGTGGATGGATTGAGCCTGTTCAACTACGACTACGTTCCCGGCAAACAGCGCGTCGCCATGGCAGAAGGCCTCAAGCGGATCACGGATCTCGATTTCCTCCGACACAAGTCCAAGAACTATGTGATCTCCTCTGGCTTCGGCACTTTCCCGGCGAAAAACGAGCGCACGTTCGAGCTGATCATTCCTGATGATACCACCAAGGTCCGGTTTGATCGCGCCGTGCTGCGCATCGAGACGCGACGGGACTGCACGGGGTTAACGATCGGCGTCTGGCTGAATGGCGAGGCCTTGGAGCCGCTGACTCATGAGGGAACCGAACTCTTTGCCCCGGTAGAACAAAACCCGGCCTATCCAGCTGCCCAAGTTTTGAAGTTCTACACCGTGCCGCTGGCTCGGATCGTCGCGGGAAAAAACACGGTGAAGATCAGCAACCTCGACCGGAAAAAAGGAGCATGTGAACTGCGCTCGATGGAACTCGCCATTTATCGCTGAGGCCAATCACGCCCTCACCTCCTTGCCAGCAGCGATCCAGCCAACCCAACTCGTCGAACTCCAAGATGCCGGCCCTTTCTATCTTGCCGAAGCCTCGCAGCTGAAATGACTGTTTCCTCCAGCTCCTTCATGACTTTCCCCCTGATGAAATCCATCCTCCTCGCTTTCCTCTCCGCAGGATGTCTCTGCGCCGCCGCCGAAACGCCCGCGCAGTCACCCAAACCGGAAGCTGCCACGCGCGACAGAGGCGCATTTGAAGTGCGGATCCCGGCACCCGGCCCCGCTGCGCTGGCGGACAAGATCCTCCAGGACGCGATTGATACGGTCGCTGCAGCGGGCGGCGGGGTGGTGTTGTTAGGCGCGGGCGACTTCAAGCTCTCGCGCACCGCGGGCGACGAGACCGTCGTGATCAAGAGCAACGTGACGCTGCGCGGCCAGGGTTTCTCGACGCACATTTACCTCGATCCCAAGACTCCGTCCAATCCGCAGCGCTATTTTCCGCTCCGCATCGGCACCGGGAAGGTGCCCGCGAGCAATGTCGTCATCGAGCAACTGCGCTACACGGGGCACGACAAGGCCATCGGCGGCGGGTCGATCATGGGGTTGAACGCGCGTCTCGATGAGCCGGAATCGCTGCTGCTCTCCTGCGACAATGTCAGCATTCGTCACTGCTGGATCTACGATGCCAAGCAAGCCGTGGGCTGCACCAAGCCGGGCGGATCGATGTATGAGGCCAAGACCGTCATCACGCCTGCGGAAGCCAGGGCCGCCAGCAAGGCCGGGGTCGGGCCCAGGAATTACACGAACCCGGACCGGCTCGCCTCGCAATTCAAGAACTGGCAGGTCTGCCACAACTTCATCGACACCTGCGGCAACAAGGCCGTCGAGCTCGCCGAATGCAACGGCGGCCTGATCGCGGACAACTACATGACCAATGTCGTTGACGGTCCGCAGGTGATCTTCGGCAGCCGCAATGTGCAGATCCGCGACAACGAGGTCTACTTCACCCGGTCGGGCATCAACATCACCGAAGGCTCGAATCACATCCGGGTTACCGGCAATCATGTGGAGCCAGTCCCCACATTCACCAAAAACGCGGCCAACGCCTGCCTGCTCTTCCGCACCGAGCCTCAGCCGCTCGTCACCACGATTTCACACGTCGTGGTCTCGGGAAACATCTTTCGCGATCAGACGACCCCGCAGAAGGGCACGGTGAAGTTCATCACGCGGCCGGAATCACTCGGCTGCACCTATGAAGCGATCACGCTGACGGGGAACGTCTTCGATGGCGACGTGCTCGTGCTCGACAGTCGCTCGCCGGCGATGACCACGATCCGGGACGTGATTTTCGCCGACAACATCTGCGAAGGCGACCTGATCTCGGCGCCGTCCGGCGTGGTGAAGTCGAGCAACGTGATGGTCCGCGGCAATCAATTGCGCAAGCCCGGCAATTACAGCCTCCAGGCCAGCGGCTGGATCTGGGCCGCGAACAGCCACCCCGGCGGATCGCTCACCATCGCGTCCGGCGCGGAGGGAAACGTCGTGCACGACAACGTCGTCATCACCGAAATCACCGACCAAGGCGCTAAGACCGACCTGGCCCGCAACGTGATCCGTCCCTTTAAACGCTGACAGGCCCCACCGAACCGACACGCCGCCATGTCCTCCACCCCTTCGCGCCGCACCTTCCTGAAGACCCTCGCGGCGGTCTCGTCGAGCGCATCACCATCTTCGATGTTCGCTGCATCAGCCCATCCCGCAGGCACTCAATCATCTGAGTCGAAAACCGACGTGCTCATCATCGGCGGCAGTCTGGGTGGTATCGCCGCGGCCCTGGCTGCGGCACGCATGGGCAGCAACGTCATCGTGACCGAGGAAACCTCATGGATCGGCGGCCAGGCCACGGGACAAGGCGTGCCTTTGGATGAGCATCCCTGGATCGAGCGCTATGGCCGCACGCAAAGCTACGCGGACTTTCGCAGCGGTGTGCGCGATTACTACCGCCGCCACTATCCGCTCACGCCTGAAGCCCGGGCCGACCGTTGTCTGAACCCCGGTGCGGGCTGGGTCAGCGGCCTCTGTTTTGAGCCCCATGTCGGCCTCGCCGTGCTGAATGAAATGCTCGCGCCGCACCTTGCCTCCGGACGCATCATCATCCTCACCCGCCATCGTCCGGTCGCGCTGCACATGGAGCGCGACTCCGCGCGTGCCGTCACCGTGCTCGATGAAACCAACGATGTGAAGCGCACCTTCACTGCGCCCTTCATTCTCGATGCCACCGAGC